>NZ_RYDI01000008.1:0-72366 GCF_003970335.1 Flavobacterium sp. LS1P28
GAATGATGAAAACTCAAAAGGTTTTATATCAAGATATTATAATAAGTAAATAAATGAACACCTCAATAAAATTATTAAAAATGAGAGAAGGACAAAATCCTGAAAAAAGTAAGGGAGTAAGAATTTCTTTAAAGAAACATAGAGTTATTATGGTTTTTTATATTCCACATGACTATACTTTAAATGATTACTATGAACAAGCGATAGAAATATTAGACATAAGTTTAAACTCATTAATAAATACAGTTAATTTAGAATGTACAGCTATTACTTTAATAAATAATAATAGTAGTAAGGATTCAGAAGTAATAGTTTCAAAACATATGAAATATATAGATAAATATATTTATTATTCATGTAACAAAGGAAAAGTTAATCCTGTGTTAAACGAGGCTAGGTCCGCATATGAAGAATTTATTACTATTACAGATGCTGATATATTATTTTATCCTGGCTGGGAAATTGCGACATTTAATTTGTTCAAAAACTTTAAAAATGTAGGAGCTGTTTCCCCTTATCCATCTCCTTACACCTCTTTTTATGTTAATAAATCATCATTTGGTTTTAATTACCTTTTTAGGAGAGTTAAATATTGTAGTATGGTTGCTGAAAAGGATATAGATTTTTATTGTAAAGGTGTTGATTTGCCTTTTTTATACAGAAGAGAGGAAAGTGAGTTTAACTGGAAAGAAAAACAATACATATTAAAATCTAATAATGAATTTGCTGTGATAGGTTCGTTCCATGTAGTAGGTACATATAGAACGCAAATTTTTAGAAATGAATATGAAGTTCCAGATTTAGTGTTTAAGAATTCTTACGAAGAAAAATTTATAGACTTTATGTCAGATAAAAGTGGTTTAATTAAATTATCAACCCTAAAGTCGTATATATATCATATTGGTAATAAATTAGATTATGTGGTTAAAGATTATAAAGATGACATGACTTTAAATAAGATAGATTTAAATTTTTTTAATGAAATAAAACCGCAAAAAAGGAAAAGTAAGATTTATATTTTTATTAATAGACTTCTAGGATTTATCATCATTAAATACATTAAATGAAAAAAATCGTATTCCTGACGGGTACCCGAGCTGATTTTGGGAAAATAAAATCGTTGATTGCTGTTCTGGATCGTCATCCGGATTTTGAAATTTTTGTTTTTGTTACCGGGATGCACATGCTGGAACTATACGGCTATACGATATTGGAGATTGAACGCTGTGGCTTCAAAAACATCCATACTTTTATCAATCATACCCATGAAACAACGATGGATTTGACCTTGGCCAAAACCATAGAAGGGCTCTCTGCCTTTATCAAGACCGTACCTCCTGATATGATTATAGTTCATGGAGATCGCGTAGAAACACTTGCCGGTGCTATAGTAGGATCGCTTAATAATATTTTAGTGGCGCATATCGAGGGAGGCGAGTTATCCGGAACGGTAGATGAATTAATTCGGCATAGCGTCAGTAAATTAAGTCATATCCATTTTGTTTCTAATACTGATGCAGCCAAAAGATTGATTCAAATGGGCGAAAAAAAGTCTTCTATATTTACCATTGGATCTCCTGATATTGATGTTATGTTTTCGGATGCGTTACCAAATTTGAGCGTTGCCCAATCTTATTATCAAATTCCTTTTGATACGTATGCCATTGCCATGTTTCATCCTGTTACCACAGAAGCTGCCGAAATGCAGCATCATGCGAATCATTTTGTTGCCGCTTTACTGGAAGATACACATAATTATGTTGTTGTTTTCCCTAATAATGATTTGGGAACTAACACTATTTTGGAAGCCTATAAAAGACTGGAAAACAATACCCGTTTTCGAATATTTCCTTCTTTGCGATTTGAATATTTTCTGACCTTGCTCAAAAACGCACAATACATCATAGGGAATAGTAGTGCTGGAATTCGGGAAGCGCCTTGCTATGGTATTCCTATTATTAATATTGGAACACGACAGCAAAACAGAGCGGTTCACGCGCACATTATTAACGTGGATTATGAACAAAAAAATATAACAGCCGCACTAGCGCTAATAGATATTCAAAAAACCATTCCAACGGCTAGTGATTTTGGGAAAGGGAACAGTGTGCAGTTGTTTCTGGAGTCTATAGAAACGGATGCAATTTGGGCCATCAATCATCAAAAACAATTTAGAGATATATGAATTTTTTAGAATTAGTTAAAGAAAAAACAACTTATGAAACTCGTTTGAAAATTAGATATAAACTAAGAAGTTTAAAAGCACTTTTTTTTATGTCAAATCTTGATAAATTAGCGACGATACATAAGACCGATAAAAATAGATATCATTTTTATACCCAACATTATCAAAAACATTTTAAGCCTTTCAAATATAAAAAAAATTAACTTTTTAGAAATTGGTGTTGGTGGATATGATAATCCATTATCGGGGGGAGAATCATTACGCATGTGGAAAACCTTTTTTCCATTCGCAAAAATTTTCTCATTAGACATATTTGATAAGGCTTTTCTTCAGGAGAAGCGTATAAAAATTTTCAAAGGGAGTCAGGTGGATTTAGATTTTCTTGAGGATGTATGTAATCAAACTGGATTATTTGATTTGATCATAGATGATGGAAGTCATATCAATGAACACGTTATTAAAAGTTTTGAGTTTTTATTTCCAAAGTTGAAAAAAGGAGGTATTTATGTTATAGAAGATACTCAGACCTCTTATTGGGAAGAATATGGAGGAAGTTCAACTGATTTTAATAAAGTAGGTACTATTTATTGTTATTTTAAATCTTTAATTGACAGTTTAAATCATGAAGAATTTATGATTTCAAATTGTGAAACGTCATATTACGATGAGCATGTTATATCCATGCATTTTTATCACAACATGATTTTTATTTATAAGGGAGATAATAATGAACCGTCAAATTATCTGGTTAATAACAAAGTAAAGAATGGATAATTCTAACATTGCAATACTCAGCACGGTCATCAATAAAGAACTTTACAAAAAAAGTTCGCAATTATTTCCTTCAAACATTCAAAAATATGTCATTGACGGAATCAACGGTATGCACGGTCTTGACAGTGTTTTTTATATGATGAAAATGCTAAGAGGTAGAAATATTGAGTGGTTAATTATGGCAGATGAAGATGTTTTGTTTGAAAACACAAAAATGGTTTTTGATATCATAAAAAAAATGGAATCCCAGAATTATTCGGTTTGTGGTATTCGTGATGGAGGCCTTGTCTCGCATCGCATACACAATCCTTATCTAATAAATACTTTTTTTTCAATAATCAATTTCAAGGAAATTGAATTTATTTGGAACAAAAAAGAAGTGTTAAAAAATCAGTATTGTATCGAAAATGAATTTCAAGATGATTTGTCAAATTTAAGAGGATCTTATGATACGTTTAGTATTTATGAACCCTATTATTGTTTTTATATTTGGTTGAGAAGAAATAAAAAACAATTTCTTTTTCTGGATTCTAATCAGCCTTTTCAAGAAGACAAAATTACTAATGCTGTATATTTTGAAGATAAAGTATTGTTGTATCATACATGGTATGCCCGTTCTTACGGTATCAACAAAAAGCATACGGTTAGGATTAACAAAATACTGGAATTACTTAAATTTGAAAATAAAATTACACAAAACCCAATAGTCTTTAAACATAAAACTTTTTTTATAATCAAAAGTGTTGGAAAATTATATAAAAGAATAACGATGAGATTTCAAATAATGGTGAATAAATAACTACAATAGCTGTTGCTAAATATTTTATAAATGAAAAAACTAGGTATAGTAATCACTGATGGCGTTGGATTCCGGAATTTTGTAATGAGTGACTTTTTAACAGAAGCCAGACTCCAATTTGATACTATTATCATTTATTCGGGGTTGCCTATCAGTGCTTATCCTGCGGATTTACAGTCTACAAGTACTATAAAAGAATTGGATGTTTTTGTAGAAGGCAAATGGACCTGGTTTTTCAGGAAATGGAAAGAGCTAGCTCATCTACAACACTACAAGTCTTTTTATGGTATGAAAGACAACCTGAAATCCGGGTATCCCAAAACAATCTCTGCCCGATCTCTTTTAGTCAAAATTATTTATTTTTTTACGCAGAGAGTGCACTCTTCTGCCAGTATTCTGTTTGTAGAAAAATTACAGTTTTTGTCTTTTTCTAAACATAGAATAGCAAAAGAGTATCTTCGATTATTGCAAGAAGACCAACCGACTCATATTTTTTTCACCCATCAAAGACCCTCGTATTTAGCCCCTTTTTTATATGCAGCTATCCAATCTCAAATACCAGTCAGCAGTTTTATTTTCAGTTGGGATAATTTAGCCTCCAAAGGAAGGATGTTAGGGACTTTTGATTATTTTTTGGTTTGGAGTGATTTAATGAAAAAGGAGCTGTTGTATTTTTATCCGAATGTAAAAGAGGAACAGGTAAGAGTGGTGGGAACACCTCAATTTGAGCCTTATGTGATGGACAAATACAAAACAGAAAAACAAGATTTTTATGCTAAATTTAATTTAAAGGAGAGTCAAAAAATAATTTGTTTCAGTTGTGCTGATGCCAGTATCGGAGCGAATGATCCTGTTGTGATTCGGACTATTGCCAATGCCATGCGAGAAAATAAAATAGGAATTCCATGTCAACTTGTTGTACGGACTTCTCCAGCAGAAGAACCAGAGCGTTTTGCTGCGATACAAAAAGAGTTTCCTGAAATTATCTGGAATACGCCCAAATGGATTTTGACTCGGGAGAATCATGCTGAAAGCTGGTCTCAACGCATTCCTAGTGAGGAGGATATCATGGATTTACGTTCTTTGTTGGAATATGTTGATTTGAATATTAACATGTGCTCTACAATGAGTTTAGATTTTATGTTATTTGACAAACCGGTAATTAATACTGTTTTTGGAAATCCTGAAAATGGTTTGTATGATGACCAACGTTTTTTAGGATATGATCATTTCAAAAAAGTAGTCGAGAGCCAATCCGTGACCATCGCCAAAAATCCAACCGAATTAATTGACCAAATCAAGGAGGCTTTAATCAATCCTTTGGCACGAACTAAAGAAAGAAAGGCTATGATTGACTTACAAATAAGCAAAAAATTAAACGGAACCAGTCAGCGTATTGCTACAACTTTATCACAATGGAATGACCGAAAATAAAAAAATAGCAGTGCTTTGTAATTATGAACTATTACCCGAAAGAGTAGGCGGAATGGATTATTTTTTTTGGGCGTTTGACAAGAAATGTGCAGCAAATAATATTCAGGTGGATTGGTTTTTTCCGAATCAATCGGATCATGGCGAATATGTTACTTTAACGATATTTCAGAGTGGATATCAATCCGTAGAAAATCATTTTCTTAGTTTTTGTACCACCAATGCAACAGCGTATACGCATATCATTACCCATTTTGTCGAATTATGTACTCCTTTTTTTTATAAAATAAAGCAGTTCAGCGTCGCTAAAATAATTGCCGTGGATCATAATCCAAGACCTCTTTCCGGCTATCCTTTAAAAAAGAGAATCGAGAAAAGAATCAAAGGAGTTTTATTTTCCAGATATATTGCTGTTTTTGTAGGGGTTTCTGATTATACCGTCAATGAAATTATTCATGATTTTGGTTCTCATTTGAAAAAGAAGACATTGACTATTTATAACGGGGTTGTGCTAGAAAATATTTTACAACGAATGAATCGAAACACATTGCATCCCATCTTTTTGACAGCATCTCACCTACGTGAATCTAAAGGGATTCAGGATTTAATTGCTGCTGTCGCACTGCTTCCTACATCGATACAGAAGGAAATTAAAATTGATCTTTACGGAGATGGGCCTTATAAAAGTATTTTGGTTGAAAAGATGAAATACTATGATGTAACCCATTGTTTTGCTTTTATGGGCAGCATTTCTAACCTGAAAGCGTTATTTTCGGAATATGATTATATGCTGCAACCTACCCACATGGAGTGTTTCAGTTTATCGATATTAGAGAGTTTAGCTGCCAATGTTCCTGTAATCACAACAAATGTTGGTGGTAATGAGGAGGTTATTGTTTCCGGGGGAAATGGGTTTATTTATAAAGCAAAAGATGTTATGGCTCTAAAGAATATTCTTGAAGCCGTTTATTTGGGTCATAAAAGAATTGAAACGAATACCAGAACGCTCATTGAAAACCGTTTTTCACTGGCAAGAATGGTCGAGTACCATTTAGCATTGGTATTAGAGAATAAATCTTAATTTTACACCGTCAAATCCGTTCCCGTACGTATGTTTTTTAATTCCTTATCCTTTGCCGTTTTCCTACCTATTGTATTTGTGTTGTATTGGTTTGTTTGTAATAAAACCAAAAGTGCTCAAAATGCAGTGCTCATTATAGCCAGCTATTATTTTTACTCCTGTTGGGATTGGCGTTTTCTGTTCCTGTTGGTGTTCTCGACGTTTTTAGATTATTATACCGGTATTCGGATAGAAAAGGCCAAGACGGTACGGAGTCGAAAATTTTGGTTTTGGCTGAGTATCAGTGTAAATCTGGGCTTCCTGGGAATTTTTAAATACTATAATTTTTTTGCAGATTCTTTCTCGGAGTTGTTGAATGGGTTTGGGTTACAAACGAGTCCTTTACTACTCAACGTGATCTTGCCGGTGGGTATTTCCTTCTATACGTTTCACGGATTATCATACGTCATTGATATTTATTTAAAAAGAATTAAGGCAGAATATAATTTTGTCGATTACTCGTTGTTTGTCAGTTATTTTCCACTGCTTGTGGCGGGACCCATTGAAAGAGCCACACATTTATTACCACAAGTGAAAGTGAAACGCAGTTTTGACTATCAAAAAGCCAAAGAAGGAATCTTTCAGTTTGCCTGGGGATTGGTCAAAAAAGTGGTAATTGCGGATACCTGCGCTACATACGCCAATGCGATTTTTGATAATTATGAATCCATGAATTCTTTGTCGTTGGTTCTTGGGGCCGTTTATTTTGCTTTCCAGATTTATGGGGATTTTTCGGGTTATTCTGACATGGCTTTGGGAATGTCAAAATTGTTTGGAATCGATTTGCTGCGCAATTTTAACTACCCCTATTTTTCTCGTGATATCGCCGAGTTCTGGCGGCGCTGGCACATTTCTCTTTCGTCGTGGTTTCGGGATTACGTATATATTCCATTGGGAGGCAGCAGTGGAGGTATGGGAATGAAAATCCGCAATACCTTTATTATTTTTTTAATCAGTGGTTTTTGGCATGGTGCCAATTGGACTTTTATTGCCTGGGGTTTTATTAATGCCCTGTATTTTTTGCCATTGTTGCTCTTGAAGCGGAATCGATCTAATATTGAAACAGTGTCCTTGCATCGGGATTTTGCCTCCGTCACAGTTTTCTTTAGCATTATCAGTACATTCGCATTAACTTGCCTGGCATGGATTTTCTTCCGGGTAAAATCGATAGGAGATGCTTTTGAATATATTGGGCGTATTTTTACCAATGGAAATTTTGCATCACAGTATTTGGATAACGAGCGATACAATTATGAAATCATCATTTTAATACTTGCTTTTATTGTTGTGGAATGGAATAGCCGAACGCAAGTGGAACCTATTTCTGGGCGCTACAGTTATTTAAAGTTGGGATTATGCCTTGCAGCAATTGTGGCATTAGGAACGTATTCTGATTATAAAGAATTTATTTATTTTCAGTTTTAGGGTGGTATTTTCGTTTTACCCCAACCCTAAAGGAAGCCGAAAATTTAGGACGTTCTTGATTAGTAGGTCGTAGTCTTTCTTTTTCCCACCCTTTAGGGATGGGGAAGGAAAAAGGAATAGGAGAGGTTGATTTCCGTTTTACCCTGACCCTAAAGGGAACCGAAAATTTAGGACGTTCTTGATTAGTAGGTCGTAGTCTTTCTTTTTCCCACCCTTTAGGGATGGGGAAGGAAAAAAGGAATAGGAGAGGTTGATTTTCGTTTTACCCCAACCCTAAAGGAATCTTGAGTTTTTGAAATAAAAATATAGTTTGAGTTATGGATAAAAATTCGCTTCAGTCTGAGAATATGTGGAAAGGTGCATCTCCGAAAATTTTTTCAAATGCAAAGAAATTAAGAGATAATGCAACAGAAGCGGAAGAAAAACTTTGGTTAGCAGTTAAAAACTATCAAATAGAGGGATTTAAATTTAGGAGGCAGCATCCTCTTAGTTTTTACGTTGCCGATTTTTATTGTCATGCCTTAAAGTTAGTAATTGAGATTGATGGAGGATATCATCTGACTGAAGAACAACAGCTATTAGATGAAGAAAGAACAAAGCATATTGAATTTCAAGGATTAAAAGTAATCCGATTTACAAATGAGGAAGTACTAGCGCAGTTGCCGGAAGTTATAGATAAAATAAAAGCGTTTATTGCTGCGGGATAAATTTCCGTTTTACCCTGACCCTAAAGGGAGCCGAAAATTTAGGACGTTCTTGATTAGTAGGTCGTAGTCTTTCTTTTTCCCACCCTTTAGGGATGGGGACGGAAAAAGAAATTATTTAGAATAAAACTATAAATACAATACAGAACAAAACAACAATGAAGCAGTTTTTAATTTTTACAGTCAAAACCCTCGTGCTACTATTTTTACTGTTAGTAGTATTGGATTTTCTATACACAACAGTTTATGTACAGTCGTCGAATAGAGGGAAAATTGATTATGTTTACAATTCAGCAGCGCGCGAGTATGATGTGGTAATTTTAGGATCTTCCAGAGCCAACAATCATTTTGTGGCTCCAATGTTTGAAGAAAAAGGATTGAAAACATTTAATTTCGGGATGAGCGGAGGACATTTGTTTGAAGCCTCCCTACTGTTGAAATTAATGGTGGAACGAAAGTATACTATAAAGAATGTGATACTCGAGGCTGATTTGAATTTATCAAATGAAAAGCGAGATGAGGGTGTTTCTTCTCGTTTTCTTCCCTTTATCCATGATTCTAAAACAATCAGAAATCATTTTTTAAAAGAGGCCGATTTTAAAGAATTGTATTACATTCCTTTTTACAGGTATGTTGCATTTGATTCCAAGATTGGGTTTAGAGAACTCTATAAAACGGTATCGAAAGAGCCTACTACAAATTTGGCTCATTTAGGATATTATCCGTTAGTCAAAAAAAAGGGTAACATGAAAAACAATCTGACTAATTTAAAACCGTTACGGAACAAATATTATGAAGAAATTAAACAGCTTTGCAAGGACAACAACATCAATTTGATAGCTGTCATGACCCCGATGTGCACCAATACTAAAGGATTAAATTATTTTGAAAAAGTGCAACAACGCTATCCTGAAATTTACAATTATGAAAATACGGTAGAAGGAGATCAGTATTTTTCGTCCTGCGGGCATCTGAATGATACTGGAGCACGACGGTTTACCAGTGTAATTATAAAAGATTTTTTTAATAGATAAGATGGGAAACGAATATTCAGCAGTGGCTCCCTTTATTTTGGAGAAGGTTGAGGTGAGGAAAATAGCTTTTTTAAGCCCGGAATATCCACACCCAAAAACAGGAAGCTCCGGCGGGATAGGTACCAGTATCAAAAATCTGGCAATGGGACTTTTGGCAGAAGGCTGTTCGGTACGCGTTTTAGTGTATGCCCAAAAAGAAGAAGCTGTTTTTTATGACAATGGTATTTGTATTCAGCAGATCAGGAATGTCAAATTTAAGGGATTGTCGTGGTATTTGACCCGGAAAAAACTGCAGAATATTATTGATACTTTATACGAGGATAAAAAAATTGATGTGGTAGAAGCTCCGGATTGGACGGGAATCACCTCTTTTATCTCTCCTAAAAAATGTAAGGTTGTGATTCGGTTGCATGGCTCGGATACTTATTTTTGTCACTTGGATCGGCGGCCTGTAAAGTGGATTAATAAATTTCATGAAAAAAGAGCATTGAAAAAGGCAGATGGCTTGCTTTCAGTAAGTCAGTTTACGGCCGATACTACGAATGCGGTCTTTGGTTTAAACAAGCAATTTACGATTATTCCGAATGGTATTGATCTTGATGCGTTTAGTCCGGATGATAAAAACAAAGAAAACAAGAACACGATTCTATATTTTGGGAGTTTAATTCGTAAAAAAGGATTGTTAGAGTTGCCGTTTATTTTTAATGCAGTGGTCGCTAAAAATCCAAATGCTAAATTGATTTTGTTAGGGAAAGATGTTCCCGATATCATATCAGGGAATTCTTCCACTTGGCAGATGATGCAAGGAATATTTTCTCCAGCTGCGCTGCTCAATGTGACTTATTTAGGGGCTGTACCATATCAGGACATCAAAAAGCATATTAGTACGGCAACAATTTGCGTGTTTCCTACTTTTGCCGAGGCTTTGCCCGTGTCTTGGATTGAGGCCATGGCGCTGCAAAAACCTATTGTAGCCTCAAATATTGGCTGGGCACAAGAAGTGATTGATGCCGGTATCAATGGGTTTTTAGTACATCCTAAAAATCATTTGGAATACGCAACAAAAATTATTCAACTGTTAGATGATGCTGTTTTGCAAAAAGCGTTTGGTTTAGCGGCAGAAAAGAAAGTGAAAGAAAAATTTAGTAAGGAGAAAGTGGCGCAACAGAGTGTAGTGTTTTATAAAAAAGTTTGTGTTAGGTTAGAATCAGACAGCTAAGTTAAAAAAGCATGACTTCGACTACAATTCGTCTACGCTCAATATGTACTTCCGACCTGATAGAAAGGATTATTAAAACGTAGGATGCTAACAGAGATTAACGGGTCGAAGTGTGGTTCAATTTTTTTATTTAAGATTAATTGAAATTTTTATTAATTACACCCAACGGGTAGATTTAAGTTTAAACGATAAATGGGAAGAATACAATTAAAAGAATATACAACGACGTCAGGTGAAGTACTATTGTATGCCGGTACTCCTGATTTTTCACAATTGGAGCTATTGTCTACTGGAGCAGGCGATATTTGGCATAGTTCTTTTGAGCAGGGCTATAAAAATGCTTTCCCTGAATTGGTCTATCAGACTGCTGTATTCTTTTGGTATTTGAATGATTTTGATGGATTAGATCAATGTGTCAGTTGGAGGATTAATCCCAATGCTTTTGCAGTTCGTAAATCAGTTTGGGACCTCACAAAAGGTTTTGATACCGATTTTGAAAATATTCAAATGCAGGCTTTAGATTTTGGATTTCGATGCAACCGTTTTTTGGGAGGAGTTCCATTATATGTAAAAAATTTATTTACAAATGCGGCTATAGAAAAGGTGATAGTTTCAAGAAGAGATCGTCATCTTTTTTTTAGGAAAAATTATAAAATAAGCCATGCCATTTTTATGATTTACAGATTAGGTTTCTTGAAAATTTCAGAATGGATTACTTTGTTCAGAGTCAAGAATACCTATAAAAAAAGGGACATAACGGCTAGAATTCCTTCTCGGGTGCTTCTTGCTATTCAAGGTAATCCTACAGTAAGTTATATTATACCTACGATGTTCCGTCAAGAATACACTTTACAACTGTTAGATGATTTGTCTAATCAAAACTATAAACCGACCCAGGTTATTGTTGTAGATGCCACTCCCTTGAGCGACAGAGATGAAACGGCCTACGAACAAAAGCAGTATCCCTTTGAATTAAAAGTGATTTGGCAACAGACAAAGGGTAGTTGTAGGGCCAGAAATGAGGGGATTGCTCTATGCACGGGGGATTATATTGTTTTTGGTGATGATGATATTCGGATCCCTGCGGATTTCATCGAAAACCACATTCGGTTCTTACAAACCTATTCGGTTGGAGCCTGCAACGGACTGGATATCCGTGCGGATCACCACCAACAGAATTTAGAGGATTTGGCTCTTAAGTTGGAACAATTGAGTCGACCCCCATTTATTGCGGGCTGTACTCAAATGTTTAGCAATGCGAATTCTTGTGTCAAACGGGAGTTTGTAAATCAGTTGGTCGGTAATGATGTCAATTTTGATGGCGGTTATGGCGAAGACAGTGATTTTGGAATGTCGTTAAGTAAAATCGGAGTAACTGTTTTAGCTAATCCATTTGCTGCTAATTTACATTTAAAACCACCCAGCGGAGGCTATCGTTTTTGGGGAACTCAAGCTAAGATTGTTGGAAAAAAAAGGAAAGCACAACCCTGGGAACTGGATGCTCCTGTGAAAAACATAAAACCGGTTCCTAGTCCAACAATTATGTATGGGATAATGAAGCATTACAGTCCTAAACAATTGAGAGAGTATAAGTATAAACATTTTACCTATTATCTATTTACGGGTTCTAAAGTTGCTTTTTTGTATCGTTTATTTCGACTTCCTTACAAGAATATTCAATTTAAGAAGTCGGTTTTTTATGCACAAAAATTGCAGAATTTAGGAATTAGACACCAATAACAATGAAATTTTCATTACTAATTTGTACCTACATGCGTGCCGAAGCTTTATTACAGCTATTAGAGTCTGTGAAAGAGCAAACAAAGTATCCTGATGAAATTATGATCATCGATGGGTCAACTAATCAAGATACATCGGTAATGATAAAGAATAATCGATTTGATCATTTAAAATATTTCGCCGTTCCACCACAACATCGTGGTCTGACTAAGCAACGCAACTACGGAATTGAAAGAGTAGCAGTTGATATAGAAATAATCTGTTTTTTAGACGATGACATTGTTTTGACGGCTACTTATTTTGAAGAACTGTTACAAACGTATAAGGTTTATCCGCAGGCTTTAGGTGTTGGCGGGTACATTATTGATGAAACTAAAACGGAATTTGTTGGTGAAAAGTATCACTCCAAAAGTGATGAATTTTATTTTGATGGATGGAAAAGAAAAGATGGCAGCCGATTCGTGTTAAGAAAAAAATTAGGATTAGACAGTGATTGTCCACCGGGTTATTCTTCCTTATATTCACACGGTCGTAGTGTGGGATTTTTGCCTCCGAGTGGTAAAACGTATGAAGTTGAAATGTTGATGGGAGGTGTTTCCTCTTTCAGAAAAAAGGTGTTTGATACGTTGCATTTTTCTACTTATTTTGAAGGTTATGGATTGTATGAGGATGCCGACTTTTCTTTACGAGTGTCTAAAATAGGGGCATTGTACTTGAGCACTGCTGCAAGATTGTATCATTATCACGATACCGCAGGAAGACCCAATCAATATCAATATGGTAAAATGGTCGTGCGAAATGGTTGGTATGTCTGGAGAACGAAAAATCCTAAGCCAACATTAGAACATCAATTAAAATGGCACACAATTACATTACTTTTGACTGGTATTCGGTTTAGCAATACCTTTACCAGCAGTAGTAAAAAAGAAGCTTTTACAGAGGCAGTAGGCAGAACCGTCGGTTGGTGGAGTTTGTGGATAAGAAAACCAAAATAAGATATAAACAGTATTTTAAATATGAAGTTCGTAATCATTACCCACGTGCCGCATTCGAAAGTGAATAATTTATATTATGCGTACGCTCCCTACGTAAGAGAAATGAATGTTTGGGGCAACCATGTAACACAAGTAGTGATTGTGGCTCCTTTTTTTTTAGGTAAGGCGACAGCCATTGACAGTTCTTACCAGCATCAAAACATACACTTTATTCCTGTTCCAAGTTTTGATTTATTATCGATACAAGCTATTTTATTTACTTTATTTAAACTTCCCGGATTGCTTTGGGTTTTATTTAAAGCCATGAAATCTGCTGATCACATTCATTTACGGTGTCCCGGAAATATTGGATTATTGGGTTGTTTTGTTCAAATTTTATTTCCGAATACTCCAAAAACAGCTAAATATGCCGGAAATTGGGATCCTGAATCCAAGCACCCTTGGACCTACGAACTGCAACGATGGATTTTAAGCAACACTTTTTTGACCCGAAACATGCAGGTTTTAGTGTATGGCGAGTGGAAGGGCAGTTCTGGAAATATTAAACCTTTTTTTACGGCTACCTATTCTGAAAAAGATAAATTGGCAGTGGTTCCAAAAGTGTTACAGGGTGTGGTCGATTTTGTTTTTGCAGGTACATTAGTCCATGGGAAGCATCCGCTGTATGCTGTTCAATTGATCGAAAATTTGCATCAAAAAGGGTATTTAGTGCGTTTGCGGCTGTATGGAGAAGGAGTACAACGTAAAGTCTTAGAGGAGTATGTTGTAGCGCATCAGCTCGAGTCCATTGTTTTTTTGAAAGGAAATCAATCCAAAGAAACCCTGCAAAAAGCCTATCAGGACAGTCATTTTATAGTGTTGCCTTCAGAGAGTGAAGGGTGGCCAAAAGTGATTGCCGAGGGTCTGTTTTGGGGTTGTGTTCCTCTGGCAACAGCTGTTTCATGTGTGCCTTTTATGCTGGATTATGGGGACAGAGGGATTTTGCTGGAAATGGATCTTGAAAAAGATATTTTGCAAATCGAATCGGTTTTGAGTAATCAAAGCCTTTTTGATTACAAACAAACCAGAGGAGCAGAATGGTCCAGGGGCTATACGATGGATTTTTTCGAAGCGGAAATCAAAAAATTACTGGCACGTTGATGCTGAGTTTAACTCGTCTCTTTGAGTGGGTTTGCTACTATTGGGCGTAGATTAATATGTAACATAAGTGATAACAACAACATGAGAATCATTCAAATTATAGATTCACTCGAGGCAGGTGGAGCGGAGCGTATGGCGATCAGTTATGCCAATGCGCTAGCGAAAAAAATTGAATTTGCAGGTTTGATCGTCACCCGAAATGAAGGGTCACTGCTCCATCAAATTGATGCGGATGTTTCTTATTTGTATTTAAATAAAAAACACACTTTCGACTTAAGGTCAGTTTTAAAGTTGAAATCATTTGTAAAACAGAATAAAATTACAATCGCACATGCACACGGGACATCATTTTTTACTGCGGTATTACTTAAATTGACGTATCCTAAGATTAAGTTAATTTGGCACGATCATTATGGAGCAAGGGCAAATGAATCAATATGGAATAATTTGATATTATCTTTTTGTTCCTGTTTTTTCTCTTGCACATTTGTAGTAAATCATCAATTAGAAGTTTGGGCTAATAAAAATCTATTAACTAAAAAAAATTATTTTTTACCAAATTTCGCTACGTTTGATGACAACGTTTTAAAAGAAACTATTCTGAAAAGTGAAGAAGGGAAGCGAATAGTATGTATCGCAAATCTAAAACAACCTAAAAATCACATAACAATATTGCGTGCTTTTGCGGAAATGAATTTAATGGAATTGGGTTGGAGTTTGCATTTAATCGGAAAAGATTACAAGGACGACTATTCAGCTATTTTAAAGGAATTTATAAGTAAAAATAATTTAGAAAATTATGTTTTTATTTATGGTTCTAAGACTGACATCAAATACATACTATCTCAAGCAACAATTGGTGTTTTAGCCTCTACAGCAGAGGGGTTTCCTGTAACATTATTAGAATATGGTTTGGCAAAATTATCAGTAATATCAACAAATACCGGGCATTGTCCAATGATTATCCAAGATAATTTTAGCGGTTTGTTGTTTACTCCACTAGATAGTTTTCAGCTTCAAGTTCAATTAGACAAAATGATTTCTAAGGAATCTTTAAGAATTAGTTTTGCACTACATTTGCATCAATTAGTTGTAGATAATTATTCAAAAGAAAAAGTGATCGATATTTTAATTAAGAACTATGAAAAACTATCCGATTCTAAATAGTTACAAATGAAAAACGAAGATCGATCCTATCTCTATTTAATTCTTTTCCATGTGGTGGTGGGTGCATTGGGGTATTTGTTGCCTTTTACAGCAAAAATATACGGCTATTCTATTTTTATTTTTGGAATTTATTATATCGTAAAAAAACAAAACAGAAATAACGAAGCACTGATTGCTGCGGCTTATGTGGTAGGGAGCGAAGTCTTTTTGCGAATGACCGGTGGAAATCCACTCTATGAAATTTCCAAATACGGGGTTGTACTCTTTGTTCTTATCGGGATGTATTACAGCGGTTTTTCTAAAGGAGCCATTCCGTATTGGATCTTTCTATTGTTACTAATCCCCGGTGTTATTATTTCGACTTTTGTATTGAATTTTGACACGAATATTCGCAAAGCGATTGCCTTTAATCTTTCTGGTCCCGTTTGTTTGGGACTGGCTTCTTTGTACACCTTTCGGCGAAAGATTGGATTGGATCAGATGAATACAATCTTGCTGAGCATGGGTCTTCCTATTATTAGTTGTGTGGCATATCTGATTTTTTATACACCAGATTTACAGGAAGTCATAACGGGAACCGAATCTAATTTTCAAACTTCTGGAGGGTATGGCCCCAATCAGGTGGCTACGGTTTTAGGACTGGGGATGTTTATTTTTTTTTCCAGAGTAATATTGGATTCTAAAACAAAATTCCAAATTATAATCAACCTGATCCTTGCGTTAAATATCACTTATCGAGGAATCATTACTTTCTCCCGAGGAGGAATGATTACCGGATTCTTGATGATTGTTTTGTTGCTGGCGTTCTTGTATTTTAAATCTAATTTTGGCGGAAGGGCAAAATTGAATTATATTATCGTATTCTTAGTGTTTGCAATGTTTGTCACTTGGACCTTCACCTCCTTTCAGACAGGCGGCCTTATTGACAAGCGCTATGCCAATCAAGATGCCGCAGGAAGGGCTAAAGAGAGCCAGTTTACCGGCAGGGAGGATGTGGCACTAAATGAGATCAATACGTTTTTGAAGAACCCTATTTTTGGAGTAGGGGTTGGGAAAGGGGTGGAAGTCCGGGAGGATGAAACGGGGATCAAAGTGTTGTCCCACGACGAAATTACCCGGATGCTGGCCGAGCATGGGTCTTTAGGGATAATAGCATTGCTGATTTTGTTTTTTACACCCTTGGTTTTGTACTTGGAAAACAAGTTCAATATGTTTTTATTGTGTTTTGTTGCCTTCTGGTTTTTAACCATTAATCATGCCGCCATGCGTACCGCCGCACCGGCCTTTGTATACTCGTTGTCCTTACTCAATGTGCAGTTGGGATCGCCCAGAAGAACGAGTGTTGTAAAAGAAGAGTAGAGAAGAACCATAAAGAAAGTGGTGCGTATTCGTTTCAATATTTTTCATGGTTTTTTTAGGGAATTCGCAGCTCTTAAAAAAATCACTTTGTTAAAAGTGGATGTTCTTAAAAAAAAGAGGTGCTACTATAAGTTTAATTTGGAACAAAAAAATTAAATTTGCACCCGTACCATAAATACCTATCATGTTTTCAGTTGACAAAATGCATTTTGAAATATCAGAACGAAAGATGATTCTTCGACTTTTTGATGTTTTCTTTGTTTTGACGGCTTTATATGCAACTGGAAAGGTATTTGCTTTTGATTATTTTGAAGTTTCAGCTACTAATTATTACTGGACAATCGTTTTGGCAGTTTACCTAAATGTATTTGGAGCTATTTTTGAAATGTATAATCTTCAGGTGGCTAGCAACGAGTTTCAGGTGTTAAAAAGTACTCTTATTACCGTTTCAACAACTGTTTTAGTCTATTTACTGACGCCGTTTTTTTCTCCGGAACTGCCCTCAAACCGCCTTCAAATTCTATTGTTTTTTCTGGTCGTATTCTTATCGTTGTTTTTCTGGAGGATGTTGTATGTAACCTTTTTGGCCTCTAATCGATTTTTTCAGAAAGCAATCTTGATTTGTGATCAGGAGCAGGTACAGGAGTTGATTTTAGGACTTGAAAATATTGATCCGCATTATAAAATAATTGGGTTTGTTAATCTAGATTCCAGTGAACAACAAATGGAAGAGTACCATTATGTGCAGCACATCAAAAGAGAGGATTTGTTCTCTTTTGTGAATGAAAACGGAGTTTCTGAAATTGTGATTGCTTCCCAAAAAACGGGAGGTATTACAGCAGATTTGTACCAACAATTGCTTCATTTATTAGAGGCTGGGAATATTATACGGGAATATACACAGGTATATGAAAGTAAAACCCAGCGCATACCAGTGCAGTACATGTCACGGGATTTTTATCGTTTTTTTCCTTTTAGCCGAAGCAATCAGAATAAATTGTATTTGATTGTTATGCGAATATTTGAAATAACCGTTTCCTTGTCTGGACTTGTTGTAGGCGTGTTCTTGTGTCCGCTTATTTTGCTTGGAAATGCAATAGGAAATAAAGGGTCGTTGTTTTATTCACAAGAACGGATAGGCAAAGATGGGGCGGTATTTAAAATTTTAAAGTTTAGGACAATGGTTAAAAATGCCGAATCGAACGGTGCCGTTTTTACCGCTACGAATGATTCCCGAGTAACGCTGTTTGGGAAATTTCTGCGTAAAACCAGAATCGATGAGTTTCCTCAATTTATCAATATACTAAAAGGAGATATGGCCGTTATAGGTCCGCGTCCCGAGCGTCCTGTTTTTGTAAAAGAAATTGCAGAAATAATGCCTTTTTATGAAACCAGACATATCATCAAGCCAGGGCTTACTGGCTGGGCACAGGTCAATTATACGTATGGGGAAACCATTGATGATAGTCTGATCAAGCTGCAGTATGACTTGTATTATATCAAGCACTGCAGCATCTACCTGGATTTGAACATTGCTTTCAAGACCATCACCACGGTGTTGTTTTATCGAGGACAGTAGCTAGTATCAGACACGTTTTTTAATGTGTCGTTTTGCGGTGCAAAATGCTACGAAAAAGGAGAGTTTCTTGAAAATTTGTTGCTTGCAGGTCTCTTTAAAACTGCACCGAAAGAGTAAATTGACAGTGAGTAATTTTCTTGTATAACACATACTTCCGTCAGATGTTTTTTTATTTATAGGTTTTTATCATTTATCTTTGCCGAGTTAAAACTGTATACGTAACCGACTAATTAGATCCTGTCAAATGAGAATATTATTTTTATTTTGTTTTTTAGCAGTGCCCATGCTGCTGTTTTCTCAAAAAAATATTACTAATACAGATACTGCCAGTAAATACCAAAGTGCGTCAGATACGGTCAATAAACAAAAAGAACAAAAAGTGGCTACTGTTGATATGTATCGGTTCATCACTTTAGAACGGGATACCACTTACATTGACACATCTCTCAATATTCAAAAAGAATACAGCCACAACTATTTGCGAAAAGACATTTTTGGACTTTTACCTTTTGCAAATGATGGACAAACATACAATACCTTACAATACGGTTTGACGGATGTAGTTGTATTTCCCGAATTTGGTTTTAAAGCAAAGCATTTTAATTTTTTGGAGGCAAACCAAATCCGTTACAGCTCTGTAGCAACTCCTGCTACCGAATTATATTTTAAAACAACCGTACAAAAGGGGCAGTCAGTAGATGCCTTTATTACCCTGAACACCTCAAAAAATTTAAATTTTTCGATCGCCTACAGAGGACTACGTTCAGAAGGAGAATACATCAATCAGCTCTCAAGTACAGGAAATTTCAGGTTTACCACCAGTTACAACACTAAAAATAAACGGTATTTTGCTAATGCACATTATACCTATCAAGATATTTTAAATGAAGAAAACGGTGGAATTACGACTATTAATGATTTTGAAAGTGGTGATCCAAACTACGATAACAGACAAAGATTTGAAGTGTATCTTAATGACGCCAAATCATTTCTGAAAGGAAAAAGAATTTTTGTGGATCACAATTTTAGAATTAACACAAAAAAAGGAGACAATAACGCGTATCTCGCGCATCAGTTTAATTACGAAAATAAGTTCTTTGAATACAATCAGGCCACAGTAGCATCTGCCGTAGGAGGGGCAATAGTTGACCGGTTTGGGGACTCTTTTGCAAACAGCGGGATCAATGATCAAACTCGTTACAACAAGATGTACAATAGAATTGGTTTGATTTATGAAAATACAACATTGGGTAAATTTCAGTTTTTTGCTGACGATTTCAGATCTAATTATTATTACAATCAGATCCTAATATTTGATGCGAAAACAGTCCCAAGTTTCTTGAGCCAGAACATTAATAGTGCCGGAGGTCAATATGAATACCGAAAAAACAATTGGAACGGTATTTTTTCTTATTCCAGATCCATTACCAACCAGTCGCTTTCAAATTTAGATGCTAAATTGAAGTATGAGCTCACTGATGAAATTCAATTTGCATTTCAGTATCAAAACATAAACAAACTACCCAATAACAATTACAATCTGCACCAGAGCAGTTACGTGCAGTACAACTGGTCTAATGATTTTAAGAATGAAAAAATAAACACAATAAAAGCTAATGCCATTTCTCCTTGGCTAGATGCGGAATTGCAGTTTTCAGTGTTGAATGATCATTTGTATTTTACCGAAGCATCAACTGCGCAGCAAAAAACAGATAACACACAAATTGTTGCGCCGGCACAATACAATAGCACAATAAATTATGTATCGATCAAAATCAGCAGAGAATTAAAATTTGGAAAATTTGCGTTAGATAATACAGTTTTATATCAAAAAACAGAACAACAAGATGCCATCTTGAACGTGCCTGAAATTGTAACGCGAAATACGTTTTACTACTCGAATTTTTTGTTTAAAAAAGCCTTATTTCTGCAAACAGGGATTTCACTCAATTACTTTTCCAGTTATTATGCCAATGAATACAATCCGGTCATAGGAGAATTTTTTGTGCAAAAAGACAAACAAATCGGCAATCATCCTAACCTTGATTTTTTTATCAATGCAAAAATTCAAAGAACAAGGATCTATTTGAAAGCGGAACATTTTAATTCGGCACTCACCGGCAATGATTTTTATGCCTCCCCCAATAATCCATCGCGTGATTTTACGATCCGATTTGGTTTAATTTGGAACTTCTTTAATTAATAGCTCTTTAAAATTTCAATTTTTTAAGTCATTTTTTTTGGGCGTTTTATCGCGCTATCCGCTATATCTTTCCTTGCTTGGCAGCAAACAAGGAAAGGATGTCGCTATTATCACGAACGCAAAATTCCGTAAACAAGATTAATTTATAACAAAATACTATCTTTGTAGCAGTATTTACAACAAATTACAATCTTAAATTTATTATACAATGCGCTACGCAGAAAATATATTAGGTACCATAGGCAACACCCCATTAGTGAAACTCAATAAAGTAACTGCCGAAGTAGAGGCCTTAGTACTTGCTAAGGTGGAAACGTTCAATCCAGGAAATTCCGTAAAAGACAGAATGGCTGTAAAAATGATTGCAGATGCGGAGGCTGATGGCCGTTTACAGCCAGGCGGAACTATTATTGAAGGAACTTCCGGGAATACAGGAATGGGATTGGCATTAGTCGCCATTATAAAAGGATACAAACTAATTTGTGTAATTTCAGACAAACAGTCCAAAGAAAAAATGGATATTCTTCGTGCCGTAGGCGCTAAAGTTGTGGTGTGTCCTACGGATGTAGAACCTACGGATCCAAGGTCGTATTATTCGGTTTCTAAACGATTGGCCAAAGAAACGCCTAATTCCTGGTATGTGAATCAATACGACAACCCTTCAAACGCTATCGCGCATTACGAGCAAACGGGACCGGAAATTTGGGAGCAAACAAGTGGTAAAATTACTCATTTTGTATCGGGGGTAGGCACTGGAGGAACTATTTCCGGAGTTGGGAAATATTTGAAAGAGAAAAATCCAACCATTAAAATTTGGGGAATCGATACCTATGGTTCTGTATTTAAAAAATACCATGAAACAGGAATTTTTGACGAAAATGAAATCTATTCGTATATCACAGAAGGGATTGGTGAGGACATATTACCCATGAATGTAGACTTTTCTTTGATTGACGGATTTACAAAAGTAACGGATAAAGATGCGGCGGTTTATACCCGTAAAATTGCACTTGAAGAAGGAATATTTGTAGGGAATTCTGCTGGTGCGGCGATCAAAGGATTGTTGCAACTCAAAGAACATTTTAAACCGGAAGATGTAGTTGTGGTTCTTTTTCATGATTCAGGAAGCCGTTATGTAGGTAAAATGTTCAATGACGACTGGATGCGGGAACGCGGTTTTCTAGAAGAAGAAATCACAAAGGCGGAGGATGTAATCAAAGATCATATCGACAAACCATTGATTGTGGTGCGTACCGAAGAATTAGTTTCACACGCCATAGAAAGAATGCGTAAATACAAAATATCTCAAATTCCTGTCATTGATACCACCGGATTTGTAGGTTCTGTTGATGAAAGTGATTTGTTTCAAAGTTACGTAGCCGACAAAAATGTAGCTGATAAACCGATTAAAGATGTAATGGGAAAACCTTTTCCAATAGTGAAACACGGAACTCCTATTGAAGAAGTTTCTCGATTATTCACGAAAGAGAATGAAGCCGTTTTGATTGAATTAGAGAATGGAAATCACCATATTATAACTAAATATGATATTATTGGGTCGATAAAATAAGATTAAAACTGGAATTTATTTCCTAATTATACTCCAACAAGAATCAAAAAACCTGCAAGGTTTTTTGGTTTAATTACTTTGTTGCTGTAAAATTTTTGGAATCTAAAAGTTTGCAAGAACATCTAAAAAAAAGGTAACAAATACATTGAACTTCTATAATTGACAGTATTTTTGTAAATCTGAAATCAAATATCGTTAACCCTAAATCTGAAATCAAATTGACCTTCACCGCTATAGACTTTGAAACAGCAACCGCATACCATCCGTGTTCTGTAGGAATTGTAACCGTAGAAAATGGAATAATTACAGATGAGTTTGTTAGTTTAATCAAACCGCCAAATAATTTATATTCTCCTTTTACCATTCAAGTGCATGGGATTTATCCGCGGGATACCATGAATGCTAAGTCATTTGCTCAGGTATATCCTGAAATTAAAAAACGGTTGCAAAACAGGATGGTTGTAGCTCACAATGAAAGTTTTGACCGGAATGTTTTGGCAAAATCAATGGCTCTTTATAATTTAGAGTATGCGGATTTGAATATTGCCTCTCGTTGGGAATGTACCGTAAAAATATACAAAGCCAAAGGATTAAAACCAACTAAATTGAGCGATTGTTGCCGGGAAATGAATATCGCTTTGAATCATCACGAAGCGTTATCTGATGCTCGGGCTTGTGCCAAATTGTATTTGTTGAAATAAAAACATCCTATTTTACTAAAATAGCATTCGGTATTTTAGGGAAATTTCTGATTTTTTTTATTTTAGATAATTTGCTATTTTTTTTTACTACATTAGTCTTCAATCTAATATTTTCAATATGAAAGAAGATTTCCTCCATTACCTTTGGAAATTCAAGAAATTTGATACTTTGAATTTGAAAACTTTCAATGGAGAGGAAATCACAATTGTTGCTGTGGGCCAATATCTTGAACTGGCCGGTCCTGATTTTTTTAATGCACAAATAACGATTGCAAATCAAAAATGGGCAGGAAATGTCGAAATTCATCTTAAATCGTCAGACTGGTATGTGCATCATCATGAACAGGATTCAGGATATGAAAACGTTATTTTACATGTGGTTTGGGAGCATGATACGGAAGTGTTTAGAAGCAATAACAGCGAAATTCCGGTTTTGGAACTCAAAAAATATGTAGATAAGGCCACCCTTGAAAATTACCAATCTTTAATGGCACCCAAATCATGGATTTTTTGCGAAAAGCAAATTAATAAAATTGATGGATTTGTCTTTAAAAATTGGCAGGAACGTCTGTTTTTTGAACGTCTGGAAAGAAAAGCAAAATCTATATTTGATTTGTTAGAACAAACTAATCACGATTGGGAAGCAGTGTTGTTTTGCCTTTTGGCTAAAAATTTTGGATTAAATACCAATGGAGAACTCTTTTTTAAAATGGCACAAAACATTCCTTTTTCGGTGCTTAGAAAGGAAAGTTTTGAAATTGAGAATCTGGAAGCATTAATTTTTGGAACCGCAGGGTTATTGGATTGTGATAAGGAGGATACTTATTTCAAAGATTTAAAATTTAGGTATTTTTACTTGATACATAAATACCAATTGGAGCAAGGTGGCCAGGCACCAGTCCAGTTTTTTAAGCATCGCCCGGATAATTTTCCTACGATACGTCTTTCTCAATTGGCAAATTTATACCACAGTCAGGTACATTTATTTTCAAAAATAAGTGTTTTGAATTCATTAAAAAGTAGTTACGACCTGTTTCAGGTTTCGACTTCTGAATATTGGTTGAATCATTACCAATTTGATAAAGAAAGTCCAAAGAAAAGGAAATCGCTTTCAAAATCTTTCATTGACTTGATCGTCATAAATACCATAATTCCGCTACAATTTGCTTTTGCTAAAAGTCAGGGAAAAGAAATTTCAGAGGATTTAATTCGTCTGTTAGAAGAAGTTTCTCCGGAGAAAAATGCCATTATAGATAAATTCAAGTCTTTTGGGGTTCTCGCTGCAAGTGCTTTTGATACCCAATCATTACTGCAATTAAAAATGGAGTATTGCAACGCAGGTAAATGCTTAGAATGTGCCGTGGGAATGGAATTGTTGAAAAAAAATTAATTCAATTATTTTTGGATTTGTTTACTGGAGAATGTTGTAAATTTGTTTTTTAAATATGCGATTGACGAATTTAATACACTAACTGAAAAATGTCAGCAGTAATTAAGCTTAAGTTCTTTTTTGAGAAACACGGTTTTCATGTTTCCTCCCGCTTAGCAGATACCTTAGGAATGCGTGCCAGTAGCGTCCGACTATTTTTTATTTACTTGTCATTTGTTACAGCTGGCTTGTGGTTTGCCGTGTATTTAACTTTGGCTTTTTGGATGCGGTTGAAAGATTTAATTCGTGCAAAACGCACTTCGGTTTTTGATTTGTAAAAAGAGTTAAATAAAAAAAGGGATTCTAAAATAGTTAAACTATTTTAGAATCCCTTTTTTGTATGCTGTAAATTTATTTATCCGGATTGTTTAGTTTACTTTTTTTCTTACCGTAGGCAAAATAGATAGCAACTCCAATAATCATCCAAATGGCAAGTCTTTCCCAACTTTCAATAGGTAATCCAGCCATCAAGATTAGACAGATGATAACTCCTAGAATTGGAAATACTGGTACAAATGGCACTCTAAAACCTCTTACTGCATCGGGATTAGTTTTTCTCATTACAACAACTCCAATACATACAAGAGCAAACGCAAATAATGTTCCTATACTTACCATATGACCTAAGTCTGACACAGGAACAAATCCTGCAAACATGCTAACAAAAACCATGAAAAGTAGGTTTGTTTTGTATGGTGTTCTATTTGTTGCATGTAATGTACTAAAAAATTTAGGTAATAATCCGTCAATACTCATACTGTAGAAAACCCTACTTTGCCCCATCAACATCACTAACATTACAGAGGTATATCCTGCAATAATCGCAATTGTTAATGCTGAATTTAAGAATGTATAACCTGTCTTAGCAAACGCTGTAGTGACAGGGCTTGCGTCACCTTTAAAGTTAAGGTAGTTTTCTAAACCAGTTAAAACAAAAGCAAATAGAACATATAAAACGGTACAAATTATGAGCGACCCTAATATACCAATTGGCATACCTTTTTGTGGATCTTTTGCCTCTTGTGCAGCTGTAGAAACAGCGTCAAATCCTATAAATGCAAAAAACACAACTCCTGCACCTCTTAGAATACCACTCCAACCGTAATGACCAAAGTAATCGCTACTAAAGAAATTTAAAAATGTCATCTTTCCTGAGCTTAAAAGGGCTTCGCCTTCATTTACAGGGATAAATGGAGTATGATTCGCTCCGTCAATAAAACCCCATCCGATACCTATGAATACAATAACAACAGTTACTTTTAAAATAACCAAAATATTGTTTAATAAAGCTGATTCTTTTGTACCTCTAATCAATAGTAGAGAAAGGGCACATATAATTAATATGGCGGGTAAATTAATGAATCCTGGTTTCTCATCCCATGGTCCATGGAGTATCTCTTGGGGAATATTGAGTCCATAATTGGCAAGGAATTTATCTACGTATTGAGACCAACTCACTGCTACTGTTGCGGCTCCAAGAGCATATTCAAGCACTAAATCCCATCCAATAATCCAAGCAACAAATTCCCCCATTGTGGCATAAGAATAGGTGTAAGCACTTCCTGCTACTGGGATCATAGAGGCAAATTCAGCGTAGCACAATCCAGCAAAGGCACAGCCTATCCCTGCTAAGACGAAGGATAGCGTTACTGCGGGTCCTGCATTATCTGCGGCTGCGATTCCTGTTAAAGAAAATAATCCTGCTCCGATAATTGCTCCAACTCCTAGCGCTACTAATGAACGTGAAGACAAAGTTCTTTTTAATCCTTTTTCAGATTCTGATGCTTCATTTAGCAATACCGAAAGGGGTTTAGTTTTCCAAATTGACATGGGTTATATGGTTTTGTTTGTTATTAAGCTCCAAATGTATTGTTTTTTATAAAAAATAAAAACAATAATTGAATTTTAAGTTGTAAAAAATGATTTGTCGTCTTTTTTAATATTGATTCCCGGTGAAATTATTTTGTCAAATAGGCTTGTAGCGGGTATTAATTTGTTTTTGAAAAAAAATCTACAGAAAGCGAACGGTCTTGATTTAATTTATAAATTTAGAATTATTTTTAATGCTAGCAAATCGATACGTACCCCCATGAGTTTTAAAACGATTCTAACTTATTTTAAGTTCACTAAGGAGCAACGAACCGGTATTTTCTTTTTGTTTGTAATTAGTGTAGTCCTGCAGCTGGTTTATTTTTTTGTTGATTTTAGAGCGGTATCTAAAGTGTATCCTGAAAAACAAAAATGGCTTTCTCTTCAAACTGCAATGGATTCCCTTACTATGGAAGCTGCAAATAAAAAGCCCAATGTGTATCTTTTTAATCCCAATTTTATCACAGATTATAAAGGATATAGATTAGGAATGTCTCTTCAGGAAATTGATCGTTTGCTCGCTTTTAGAAAACAAAACAAATATGTAAATTCTCCTGAGGAGTTTCAGAACGTGACTAAAGTTTCAGACTCATTGTTAAATGTGCTAGCGCCTTATTTTAAATTCCCGGATTGGGTGCTTGCTAAAAAACAGAAAACTAAATTTATTACATATAAAAAATATTCAAATCCAGCTTTCGTCAAAAAAGAAAAAATCCTAGTCATTGATATCAATAGGGCAACAAAAGAAGATTTGGTAAAAATTTATGGAATAGGTGAGGCCATTTCTATTCGCATTTTAAAACAAAAAGAAACGTTGGGCGGATTTGTTTCTATGGATCAAATGCAGGATATTTGGGGGTTGTCACCAGAAGTAATTGAGAATTTGAATACTCATTTTGAAGTTTTGGCGCTGCCTCAATTTAAAAAAATCAAGGTCAATACCGCTTCTTTAAAGGAGCTTTCTCAGTTTTATTATTTTAGGTATGCACTGGCCAGAGAAATTATAACCTATAGAAGCATGAAGGGGGATTTTAATAATATTGAGGATTTAATAAAAATTAAGGGATTTCCTGTTGATAAAGCAAAAATAATTGACTTATATTTGGACTTTAATTAGAAGTGTCAGATTTTAAGCCCCGGACAAGAGAATTGTATTGCCTTTTAAAATTGAGGTGTTACTTTTTTATTAGCGGATTATTTTTAATCGTTTAAAAACGAAATTTGAAATAGTACTGCTTTATTATGCTTCAATTAATACTATTTGTTAAGAAAAATATACTATATGAATTCAATTTATTTTACGGAAGAACACCATGCATTTAGAGAAAGTTTAAAAGATTTTCTGCAGAAAGAAGTTGTTCCGCATATCGAAAAGTGGGAAAAAACGGGTACAATAGAACGTTTTATTTGGGAAAAATTTGGCGAGATGGGGTACTTTGGTATTGCCTACCCAGAGGCTTATGGCGGTCTGAATCTCGATTTATTTTATACTGTTATTTTTCTCGAAGAATTGCAAAAAATTAAGTCATCAGGTTTTGCTGCTGCCATGTGGGCTCATGGGTATTTAGCGATGACCCATTTGAATGCTGAGGGTGACGAAAGGATAAAGCAAGATTACTTAGTGCCAAGTATCGCCGGAAAGAAAATAGGAGCTTTATGTATTTCAGAGCCTTTTGGGGGTAGTGATGTTGCGGGGATGCGCACTAATGCCGTAAAAAAAGGAGATAAATATATTATTAATGGTTCCAAAACATTTATTACAAACGGTGTTTATGCAGACTATTATATTGTTGCAGCAAAAACTAATTCTGAACTTGGAAACAAAGGGATTAGCATCTTTTTGATGGATACTGGTTTAAAAGGGATATCGGCTGTCAAACTAGATAAATTAGGTTGGAGAGCATCTGATACTGCTGAAATTGCCTTTGACAACGTAGAGATCCCAGCAGAAAACTTAATGGGTGAAGAGGGGAAAGGATTTCCTTACATCATGCAGCATTTTGCTTTGGAGCGTTTAATCATGGCGATAAATGCACATGCTAGAGCTGAATATGCAATAGATTATACAATAGATTATATGTCGCATAGAGAGGCATTTGGAAAAAAAATAAGTAAGTTTCAAGCACTAAGACATACGCTTGTTGAGCATGCAACAGAGGTAGAACACTGTAAGGTGTTTAACTATGCTGCTGTCGCTCGTTTAGACAAAGGGGAATACGTCGTAAAAGAGTCCACTATGGCTAAGCTGAAATCTACAAAAGTTGCAGATGATACTATTTATAGTTGTTTGCAAATGTTAGGTGGTTATGGGTATATGGAGGAGTATCCATTGGCACGTTTGTTTAGGGACAGTCGTTTAGGTCCAATAGGCGGAGGAACTTCAGAAATTCTTAAAGAGATTTTAGGAAAATTAATTATTGATAATCAAAATTATGTGCCAGCGGTAAAGTAGTTTAGACTTTGATTAGGTAGTTTCTGGAGCGAATAAGTTTTGCTTAACGGGATGCTTTAGATTCAATAAAGTAAGTATTTTATAAAAAGAAGAGTCAATTTGTGTATTGACTCTTTTTTTTATGTCAAGGATAGTACTGCGAATTTTACCCCGATACCTCGCAATGAATAAGATTATAGCGAATAGCTGGCAGCACATGATAGCCTATTCGTGAAACGGAATTGATATTTTGCAAACATGCTCAAATAAATTTACAATTAATGACTTCCAATTCAAAATAATGTTTACTTTTGCACACTTAAAGAAAGGGGGTGTCTATATTATGTTAATTATACCAATTAAAGACGGAGAAAATATCGATAGAGCATTAAAACGCTACAAAAGAAAATTTGATAAAACAGGAACTGTTCGTCAACTAAGAGCACGTACTGCTTTTATTAAGCCTTCAGTTACAAATAGAATCAAAATTCAAAAAGCGGCTTATATCCAAAATATGAGAGATAACTTAGAGAGTTAGTCAATATCTATTAAATAAAATACCGTTAGTCATCAAAATTGTATAACTTTGATGCTAACGGTTTTTTTATGACTACTAATAAAGATGCTTTTCGGGATTATCTACAGTTGGAGAAAAAATATTCTCCTCATACCTTAACGGCATATTGTGCGGATATTGCTTCTTTTGAATCATTCAACAAAATTCACTTTGAGGAGCAAGGCATAGAGCAGGCAGGGTATAGTCAAATCAGGAGTTGGATTATAGTACTTGTGGATGATGGGGTCTCGAATGGTTCTGTTAATAGAAAAATAGCGTCTTTAAAAGCATTTTACAAATTCCTGTTGAAAACAAAGCAAATTCGGGTTAGTCCATTGTCAGGGCATAAAGCATTGAAGGCTTCGAGGGTTTTGCAGGTTCCTTTTTCTGAAAAGGAAGTTTTGAATGTTTTAGATCAAATGCAAAATACAATTGGATTTGAAGAAGTGAGGAATAAACTCATAATCGATTTGTTGTATACTACCGGAATGCGACGCGCAGAGCTGATTCAGCTTCAAATAGCAAATATTGACTTATCCAATAGTACAATTAAAGTATTGGGCAAGCGAAGTAAAGAACGAATCCTTCCTGTTTTGCCGGTACTGGCGGCTCAGTTTTGTTTGTACCTAAAGGAAAGAGCTTTGTTGGTAATAGTCGCTGATAATGCTTATTTTTTTCTCACAAAAAAAGGATTAAAATTAAATGATTCTTTTGTGTATCGGCTAATAAATTCTTACTTTAGTGGTGTGTCTGAGAAAGTAAAAAAAAGTCCACATATCCTGCGGCATACTTTTGCAACACATCTATTAAATAATGGTGCGGATTTAAATTCAGTAAAGGAATTGTTAGGGCATTCTAGTTTGGCTTCAACTCAAATTTATACCCATAGCAGTTTGTCAGAAATTAAAAATATTTATAAAGAGGCGCATCCTCGAGGACGTAAATGATTCGTAAAATGTTTAACTAAAAAAAATGATTATGAAGGTAAGTGTTCATGCAGTTAACTTTACTGTTGACAAAAAGCTAGTAGATTTTGTTCAAGAAAGAATGGACAAGTTAGAAAAATATTATGACAAGGTGGTGTCCGCCGATGTTTTTTTGAAAGTGGAGAAGACTAGTGATAAAGAAAATAAAATTGCTGAGGTAAAAATGAATGTTCCTGGGGATGATTTTTTAGTTAAAAAGCAATGTAAAACTTTTGAAGAAGCCTTAGAACTTTCTGCTGAATCTTTAGAACGATTATTGGTAAAAAGGAAAGAAAAAATAAGTTCGCATATTTAATATGATTTTTTTTTAAAAAAAGTTTTGATTGAGAGATAAAATCTATACATTTGCAGTCCGTTAGAAATAGCGGACTTTTTTTATTGATTCGCCAGCGTAGCTCAGTTGGCTAGAGCAGCTGATTTGTAATCAGCAGGTCGTGGGTTCGAGTCCCTCCGCCGGCTCAAGACTGTAAAGGTCTGGCAATATAAAAAGTAGGGGAGATACTCAAGCGGCCAACGAGGGCAGACTGTAAATCTGCTGTGTAAACTTCGCAGGTTCGAATCCTGCTCTCCCCACGATGAAAGTTTTAAATTAATTTAAAATGCAACATTTAAAATTAATTCTCTGCCGGTGTAGCTCAGGGGTAGAGTGCTTCCTTGGTAAGGAAGAGGTCTCGGGTTCAATTCCCGACATTGGCTCAAGTAAGTAGGAAATAGAAATTAATATATAACAAGATTTAAAATTAAGTAAAATGGCAAAGGAAAATTTTAACCGTAACAAGCCCCATTTAAACATTGGAACAATTGGGCATGTGGATCACGGAAAAACGACATTAACTGCGGCAATTACAAAAGTATTGTCTGATGCAGGGTATTGTCAAGCAAAATCATTTGATCAAATTGATAATGCTCCAGAAGAAAAAGAAAGAGGTATTACAATTAATACATCTCACGTTGAGTATGAAACTGCTAATCGTCACTACGCTCACGTTGACTGTCCAGGTCACGCGGATTACGTAAAGAACATGGTTACAGGTGCTGCTCAAATGGATGGTGCTATTCTTGTTGTAGCTGCTACTGATGGACCAATGCCACAAACACGTGAGCATATCCTTTTAGGTCGCCAGGTAGGTATTCCTAGAATGGTTGTATTCATGAATAAAGTGGATATGGTTGATGATGAGGAATTACTTGAATTAGTTGAGATGGAAATCAGAGACTTGTTATCTTTCTATGAATATGATGGAGATAATGGTCCTGTTGTTCAGGGTTCAGCTTTAGGTGGATTGAATAATGATCCAGCTTGGGTACCAAAAATTCTTGAATTGATGGCAGCTGTAGATTCTTGGATCGAAGAGCCGGTAAGAGATGTTGCAAAACCTTTCTTGATGCCTGTTGAAGATGTGTTCTCAATCACTGGTCGTGGAACTGTTGCTACAGGTCGTATCGAAACAGGTGTTGCTAATACAGGAGATCCAGTTGAAATCATTGGTATGGGAGCTGAAAAATTGACTTCTACTATTACAGGAGTTGAGATGTTCCGTAAAATCCTTGATAGAGGTGAAGCTGGAGACAACGTAGGTATTCTTTTAAGAGGTATTCAAAAAGAAGACATCAAAAGAGGAATGGTTATCTGTAAGCCAGGTTCAGTTAAACCACATGCTACTTTTAAAGCTGAGGTTTATATCTTGAAAAAAGAAGAAGGTGGTCGTCACACACCATTTCACAATAACTACCGTCCACAGTTTTATGTACGTACAACGGATGTAACAGGGATCATTACTTTGCCTACAGGTGTAGAAATGGTTATGCCTGGGGATAACTTAACTATTGATGTTGTGTTGCTTAGTGCAATTGCATTAAGTGTTGGTTTACGTTTTGCTATCCGTGAAGGTGGTAGAACTGTAGGTGCAGGTCAGGTAACTGAAATTGTAGCATAATCCAAATAGGATAAAAAAGTATAAAGCCAGTAACTCCGTAAAGTTGTTGCTGGCTTTTATTAACGAACGGGCGTAGTTCAAGGGTAGAATAGCGGTCTCCAAAACCGTTGATGGGGGTTCGAATCCCTCCGCCCGTGCAAAAAAATAAATCATAATGACAAAAGTTGTTAATTACATATCAGAGGCATTTGAGGAATTAAAGTCAAATGTAACTTGGCCGGTTTGGGCTGAGGTTCAGCGTCTAACGATTGTTGTGGCTGTTTTTTCAGTATTATTCGCTTTGGCAACTTGGGGAGTAGATGAAATTTTCGCAAAAGCTTTGGCTGGTTTTTTTAACTGGATAAAAGCATAATTTTTTTGTTATGGCAGATAATAATATTAAAAAGTGGTATGTCGTTAGGGCGGTAAGTGGTCAAGAAAATAAAGTGAAAGCTTATATCGAAACCGAAATCGCACGACTTGGGATGGGTGATTATGTGTCACAGGTTTTGGTTCCTACTGAAAAAGTAGTTACTGTAAAAGAGGGAAAAAAGATAATTAAAGATAAGGTTTATTTTCCAGGATACGTCATGATAGAGGCTAATCTGATTGGTGAAATACCTCATATTATTAAATCAATAACAAGTGTTATTGGTTTTTTAGGAGAGATTAAAGGAGGGGAACCTGTTCCTTTGAGAATTTCCGAAGTGAATCGAATGTTAGGTAAAGTAGATGAATTAGCGGTTAATACCGATACACGTTCTATTCCTTTCAATATTGGTGAGACGATTAAGGTTGTTGATGGTCCTTTTAATGGTTTTAACGGAACTGTGGAGAAAATTAATGAAGAAAAGCGTAAACTGGAAGTAATGGTGAAAATTTTCGGAAGAAAAACACCATTAGAATTGAGTTTTATGCAAGTTGAAAAAGTATAATTTTGTTACATCTATAATATCCATTGCAATCGCTTCCAAAGATTGTAGTGTTAAATTTTTAAAAAATGGCTAAAGAAATTAGTAAAGTAGTTAAACTACAAGTTAAGGGAGGTGCTGCGAATCCATCGCCACCGGTTGGACCTGCTTTAGGTGCTGCTGGTGTTAATATCATGGAGTTCTGTAAGCAATTTAATGCAAGAACTCAAGATAAAGCCGGCAAAGTTTGCCCTGTGCAAATTACAGTGTATAAAGACAAATCTTTTGATTTTGTTGTAAAAACACCACCTGCTGCTGTCCAATTATTGGAAGCTGCAAAGCTAAAATCTGGTTCAGGTGAACCTAATCGTAAAAAAGTAGCTAACGTTACTTGGGACGTAATTAGAACAATCGCCGAAGATAAAATGGTGGATTTGAATGCATTTACTATCGAATCTGCTATGAGCATGATCGCAGGAACGGCTAGATCTATGGGTATAACTGTAACTGGAGATTCTCCTCTAAAACAAGGGTAAGACATGGCAAAATTGACAAAAAAGCAAAAAGAGGCTGCTTCAAAAATTGAAAAGAACAAATTATATTCTCTTAAAGATGCTGCGGCATTAATAAAAGTTGTTGCTTCTGCAAAATTTGATGAGTCTATTGATATCGCAGTTCGTTTGGGTGTAGATCCAAGAAAAGCGAATCAAATGGTAAGAGGTGTAGTAACATTGCCTCATGGTACTGGTAAAGATGTTAAAGTATTAGCATTGGTTACTCCGGACAAAGAAGCGGAAGCTTTGGCAGCTGGTGCTGACTATGTAGGTCTTGATGACTATTTACAAAAGATAAAAGACGGTTGGACAGATGTTGATGTAATTATCACAATGCCTTCTGTTATGGGTAAATTAGGTCCATTAGGTCGTATTTTAGGACCTAGAGGTTTAATGCCTAACCCTAAAACAGGTACTGTAACTATGGATGTTGCAAAAGCTGTTCAAGAGGTAAAAGCTGGTAAAATTGACTTTAAAGTTGACAAAACTGGTATAGTGCATGCAGGAATTGGTAAAGTCTCTTTTGGAGCTGAACAAATTGTTGACAATGCTCACGAAATTATTCAAACATTAATCAAACTTAAACCAACTGCGGCTAAAGGAACTTACATCAAAAGTATTTACCTAACTAGCACTATGAGTCCTGCAATTGCATTGGATCCTAAGGCAGTATAATTGGTAGTTAAAAATTTTTAGTATGACTAGAGAAGAAAAATCAATCGCGATTGAAGTTTTAACTGCACAGTTAGCTGGTACAAATATTATTTATGTATCTGATATTTCTGGAATGAATGCAGAAGCAACTACGAACTTAAGAAGAGCTTGTTATAAAGCAGGTATAAAATTAGAAGTAGTTAAAAATACATTGCTTGCAAAAGCAATGGAAGCATCAGCTAATGATTATGGAGATTTACCTTCAGTTTTGACTGGTAATAGTGCTATATTCATTTCTGAGATAGCAAACGCTCCGGGTAAGATAATAAAAGATTTCAGAAAAAAATCAGCTAAACCGGTATTAAAGGGAGCTTATATCAACTCTGAAATTTATATTGGAGACGATCAATTAGATGCATTAGCAACTATTAAATCTAAAGAAGAGCTTATCGGCGAACTTATTGGATTATTGCAGTCACCAGCACAAAGAGTTATTTCTGCTCTTCAAAACCAATTTGCCAAAAGCGAAGAGGCTACAGAGGAAGTGGAGGCATAATGAAAGAAGAGTTTTACTCTAATTTTATTACATAAAACGCGCACAATAAATAAATTATATTTTTTACAAATCATTTTAAAACGATAGAAAAAATGGCAGATTTGAAACAATTCGCAGAACAATTGGTTAACCTAACGGTAAAAGAAGTTAACGAATTAGCAACAATATTAAAAGATGAGTACGGAATCGAGCCAGCTGCTGCAGCTGTAGTAGTTTCAGGTGGTGGCGAAGCTGCTGCTGAAGATGTTCAAACAGAATTTACAGTGGTTTTGAAAGCAGCAGGTGCTTCTAAATTAGCAGTTGTAAAATTAGTTAAAGAACTTACTGGTTTAGGTTTGAAAGAAGCTAAAGATGTAGTAGACAGCGCGCCAAGCAATGTTAAAGAAGGTGTGACTAAAGATGAAGCAGAAGCGCTTAAAAAATCTTTGGAAGAAGCTGGAGCTGAGGTTGAACTTAAATAGTTCACTCTAGTTTTGAAAATAAGGTTTAGGTCTTGGAGTCATCCAAAGACCTAAACCATTTTTCGTATAACAAAAGGCTACGTTGTATTAGTACATACTAGTCTTTTAAAATAGATTCATTTTATCCATTACGAGGAAAAAAAATTAACAGATAATAAGAAAGTAGTTATCTTAAATTGGTTTTTAAAGATGTAATGGTTTAAAAAAAAAGGTATAAATAAATTACTATTTATACAAAAAAATTACTTTTCTAATCAAAATTTTGTCCATTGATGATAACAAATCAAACTGAAAGATTGAATTTTGCCTCTACAAAAAATATTCCTGATTATCCAGATTTTCTAGATGTTCAGGTTAAATCGTTTAAGGATTTTTTTCAATTAGAAACTAAATCTGACGAAAGAGGCGACGAAGGGCTTTACAATACCTTCATGGAAAACTTCCCAATTACTGATACAAGAAATAACTTTGTATTAGAATTCCTTGATTATTTTGTAGATCCGCCACGTTACACAATTCAAGAATGTATAGAAAGAGGTCTTACGCATAGTGTACCCCTAAAAGCTAGGTTAAAACTATATTGTACAGATCCAGAACATGAAGATTTTGAGACTATTGTTCAGGATGTTTATCTTGGGACAATTCCATATATGACGCCAAGCGGTACTTTTGTTATTAATGGTGCTGAGCGTGTAGTTGTTTCTCAATTACACCGTTCTCCTGGTGTTTTCTTCGGGCAGTCATTTCATGCAAATGGAACAAAATTGTACTCTGCCAGAGTAATTCCTTTTAAGGGTTCTTGGATAGAATTTTCTACAGATATAAACAGCGTAATGTATGCTTATATTGACAGAAAGAAAAAATTACCTGTTACGACTTTATTCCGTGCAATTGGATTCGAAAGAGATAAGGATATCCTAGAGATTTTCGATCTTGCTGAGGAAATTAAAGTTTCTAAAACAGGACTTAAAAAATATATCGGCAGAAAATTAGCTGCTCGTGTATTGAATACATGGCATGAAGATTTTGTAGATGAGGATACTGGTGAAGTAGTTTCTATCGAACGTAACGAAATAATTCTTGATAGAGACACTATTATCGACAAAGATAATGTGGAAGAAATCATTGATTCTAACGTTAAATCTATTTTGCTGCACAAAGAAGATGCTAATCAAGGAGATTATGCGATTATTCATAACACGTTGCAAAAAGATCCAACAAACTCTGAAAAAGAGGCTGTTGAGCATATCTATAGACAATTGCGTAATGCTGAACCGCCTGATGAAGAAACGGCTCGTGGTATTATCGATAAATTATTCTTTTCTGATCAACGGTACAACTTAGGTGAAGTAGGTCGTTATAGAATAAATAAAAAATTAGGGTTGGATACTCCAATGGAAAAGCAAGTCTTGACCAAAGAAGATATCATAACGATTGTTAAATATTTGATTGAATTAATTAACTCTAAAGCAGAGATTGATGATATTGATCACTTATCAAACCGTCGTGTACGAACAGTTGGAGAACAAATGTCACAACAGTTTGGTGTTGGTTTGGCGCGTATGGCCAGAACCATTAGAGAGCGAATGAACGTTAGGGATAACGAGGTGTTTACACCGATAGATTTGATTAATGCTAAAACATTATCCTCTGTTATCAACTCTTTCTTTGGTACAAACCAGTTGTCTCAGTTTATGGATCAAACGAATCCATTAGCCGAGATTACGCACAAAAGAAGATTATCTGCACTTGGACCAGGTGGACTTTCGAGAGAAAGAGCCGGATTTGAGGTACGTGATGTTCACTATACGCATTACGGACGTTTATGTCCAATTGAAACTCCTGAGGGACCAAACATTGGTTTGATATCTTCTCTTGGTGTTTATGCTAAAGTAAACGGAATGGGTTTCATTGAGACTCCATACCGTAAAGTAACTAACGGAGTCGTAGATCTAGTGTCTACTCCTGTTTACTTGAGTGCAGAAGAAGAAGAAGGAATGATGATTGCTCAGGCAAACATAGAAATGGATGCAGTAGGTAAGATTATCGCTGAAAATGTAATTGCCCGTCAGGAAGGTGATTTTCCAGTAATTGAGCCTTCAAAAGTGGATTATACGGATGTTGCTCCAAATCAAATTGCTTCTATTTCAGCCTCTTTGATTCCTTTCTTAGAACATGATGATGCGAATAGAGCCTTGATGGGATCTAACATGATGCGTCAGGCCGTACCATTAATTCGTCCTGAAGCTCCTATTGTTGGAACTGGTTTAGAGCGTCAGGTTGCTTCGGATTCCAGAGTTTTAATTAACGCTGAAGGAGATGGAACTGTTGAATATGTGGATGCTAATATTATCACAATCAAATACGATCGTTCTGAAGAAGAAAGAATGGTGAGTTTTGAGTCAGATGAGAAAACATACAATCTAATTAAATTTAGAAAAACCAATCAAGGTACTAGTATCAACTTGAAACCTATCGTAAGAAGGGGCGACAGAGTTGTTCTTGGTCAAGTATTGTCAGAAGGTTATGCCACTCAAAATGGAGAACTTGCTTTAGGTCGTAACCTAAAAGTAGCGTTTATGCCATGGAAAGGGTACAACTTTGAGGATGCGATTGTAATTTCTGAAAAAGTAGTTCGTGACGATATTTTTACCTCTATTCACGTGGATGATTATTCATTAGAAGTTAGAGATACTAAATTAGGTAACGAAGAATTGACGAACGATATACCGAACGTTTCTGAAGAAGCTACTAAAGATTTAGATGAAAATGGTATGATCAGAATTGGAGCCGAGGTTAAACCTGGTGACATTCTTATCGGAAAAATTACTCCAAAAGGAGAATCAGATCCTACTCCGGAAGAGAAATTGCTTCGTGCAATCTTTGGGGATAAAGCAGGGGATGTAAAAGATGCTTCATTAAAAGCCTCTCCTTCTTTACATGGTGTTGTTTTAGACAAAAAACTGTTTGCAAGAGCAGTAAAAGATAAACGTAAACGTACGCAAGATAAAGATGCTTTAGGAGCACTTGAAATGGAGTTTGAAGTTAAATTTGTTGAATTAAAAGACAAATTAGTGGAAAAACTTTTCTTGATCGTAAACGGAAAAACATCTCAAGGGGTAATGAATGATTTGGGTGAAGAAGTTTTACCAAAAGGTAAAAAATACACTCAAAAAATGCTTTATGCTGTTGAAGATTTTGCTCACTTAAGTAAAGGTCAATGGGTTGCTGATGATGCAACTAATAAAATGGTAAATGATTTAATTCATAACTATAAAATTAAATTGAACGATTTACAAGGGGCTTTGCGTAGAGAGAAATTCACTATCACTGTTGGAGATGAATTGCCAGCAGGAATCTTGAAACTAGCAAAAGTATATATTGCCAAAAAACGTAAGTTGAAAGTTGGGGATAAAATGGCGGGACGTCACGGTAACAAAGGTATTGTTGCTCGTATCGTTCGTCATGAAGATATGCCTTTCCTTGAAGACGGAACGCCTGTTGATATCGTGTTGAACCCACTTGGTGTACCTTCACGTATGAACATTGGTCAAATTTATGAAACAGTTCTTGGTTGGGCGGGACAAAACTTGGGTAGAAAATTTGCTACACCAATTTTTGACGGAGCAACCCTTGATCAAATCAATGAATTGACTGATGAAGCTGGAATACCACGTTTTGGACATACATATTTATATGATGGTGGTACAGGAGAACGTTTCCATCAAGCTGCAACAGTAGGAGTTATCTACATGTTGAAACTTGGACACATGGTTGACGATAAAATGCACGCACGTTCTATAGGTCCGTACTCATTGATTACGCAACAACCACTTGGAGGTAAAGCTCAATTTGGAGGACAGCGTTTTGGAGAGATGGAAGTTTGGGCACTTGAGGCTTATGGAGCATCAAGTACACTTAGAGAAATCTTGACTGTGAAGTCTGATGATGTTATCGGTAGAGCAAAAACGTATGAAGCAATCGTAAAAGGTGAATCTATGCCAGAACCAGGATTACCGGAATCATTCAATGTATTGATGCATGAATTGAAAGGTCTTGGACTTGACATTCGTCTAGAAGAATAGAAGTTTAGTATTCAGTGTTCAGTATTTAGTAATCAGTGATAAACTGAACGCTAAATTCTGAATACTGAACACTTTTTTAAAAGAGTTTTTAGGATTTATACCCGTAACCCGTTCCGATTTTTTATTTAAACCCAATTGGTTTTATAAATAGCACTTCAAAATTTTTATTTGAAGTTTAGAGAAGTAATTCGAGGTAATGTTTAAGTCTAAAGTTTGAAAGTCTAAAGTCTAAAGTCATCCGTGGCTTTAAAAACTTTATGACATTTGACTTTAAGACTGAAATAAAATTAATTTTTTAATTGCAAATAAATCAATAGTAAAAACTATGATGAATAATAGAAATAATAACAATAAAGATAAAAACCCTGTAAAAAGGTTTAATAAAATCTCCATAGGACTTGCTTCTCCTGAATCGATCTTGAAAGAATCAAGAGGTGAAGTATTGAAACCTGAAACTATCAATTATAGAACGCACAAACCGGAGCGTGATGGTCTTTTCTGTGAACGTATTTTTGGACCAGTAAAAGATTTTGAATGTGCTTGTGGTAAGTATAAAAGAATTCGCTACAAAGGAATCATCTGTGACCGTTGTGGTGTAGAAGTAACGGAGAAAAAAGTACGTAGAGACAGAGTAGGTCACATCAATCTGGTTGTGCCTATTGCTCATATCTGGTATTTCCGTTCTCTTCCAAACAAAATTGGTTATATCCTTGGACTTCCATCTAAGAAATTAGATATGATTATTTACTACGAAAGATACGTAGTAATCCAAGCAGGTATCGCTAAAAATGCAGAAGGTGAATCAGTACAAAGATTAGACTTTTTGACAGAAGAAGAATATTTAAATATTTTAGATACGCTTCCTGCTGACAACCAATATCTTGATGATTTTGATCCTAATAAATTTGTTGCCAAAATGGGAGCAGAATGTATTATGGACTTATTGGCAAGAATTGATTTAGATCAATTGTCTTACCAATTAAGACACAATGCTAACAATGAAACGTCTAAACAACGTAAAACGGAAGCATTAAAAAGATTACAAGTTGTGGAATCTTTCCGTGAGTCTAACTTGAACCGTGAGAACCGTCCGGAATGGATGATTATGAAAGTGGTACCCGTTATTCCACCAGAATTACGTCCGCTTGTGCCACTTGATGGAGGTCGTTTTGCAACTTCAGATTTGAATGATTTATACCGTCGTGTAATTATACGTAACAACCGTTTGAAAAGATTAATGGAGATTAAAGCTCCAGAAGTTATTTTAAGAAACGAGAAACGTATGTTGCAGGAATCGGTAGATTCACTTTTTGACAATACGCGTAAAGCATCTGCAGTAAAAACAGAATCAAACCGTCCATTGAAATCACTTTCGGATTCCCTAAAAGGAAAACAAGGTCGTTTCCGTCAAAACTTACTAGGTAAACGTGTGGATTATTCTGCTCGTTCGGTAATTGTTGTTGGACCAGAATTGAAATTGTCTGAATGTGGTATCCCTAAAGATATGGCAGCTGAATTATACAAACCTTTCGTTATCCGTAAATTGATAGAAAGAGGAATTGTAAAAACGGTTAAATCAGCTAAGAAAATAATAGATAAGAAAGAGCCTGTAGTTTGGGATATCCTTGAAAATGTGATCAAAGGGCACCCAATATTACTGAATCGTGCTCCTACTTTGCACCGTTTAGGTATCCAAGCATTCCAACCAAAATTAATTGAAGGAAAAGCAATCCAATTGCACCCTTTAGTATGTACTGCATTTAATGCGGATTTTGATGGGGATCAAATGGCAGTTCACTTGCCATTAGGACCTGAAGCTATTTTGGAAGCGCAACTATTAATGTTGGGTTCTCACAATATCTTGAATCCTGCAAATGGTGCTCCAATTACGGTACCTTCTCAGGATATGGTTTTGGGTCTGTATTATATGACCAAAGAACGTTTATCTACTCCTGAGCTTAAAATTTTAGGTGAAGGGATCACTTTTTATTCTGCGGAAGAAGTAAATATTGCTTTGAATGAAGGCAGATTAGAATTGAATGCTTCAGTGAAAATTAGAGCAAAACATTTTAATGAAGCAGGAGAATTAGTTTTCCAAATTATTAAAACTACTGCAGGCCGTGTATTATTTAATGAAGTAGTACCAGAAGCTGCAGGATATATCAATGATGTATTGACTAAGAAAAACCTTAGAGATATTATCGGACACGTTTTAAGCGCTACCGATGTACCTACAACTGCGGTCTTCTTAGATAATATGAAAGACATGGGATACAAATTTGCCTTCAAAGGTGGTTTGTCATTCTCTCTTGGTGATATTAGAATTCCGGATCAAAAACCTAAATTAATTGCAGATGCCAGAGAACAAGTTCAAGGTATTTCTGCTAATTATAATATGGGTTTGATTACTAATAACGAACGGTACAACCAAGTTATTGATGTATGGACTTCTGCGAATGCACAATTGACAGAGCTTGCAATGAAAAACATTAGAGAAGACCAACAAGGTTTCAACTCGGTGTATATGATGCTTGATTCTGGAGCAAGGGGTTCCAAAGAACAAATTCGTCAGTTAACCGGTATGCGTGGTTTGATGGCTAAGCCAAAAAAATCTACTGCTGGTGGTGGTGAAATTATTGAAAACCCTATTCTTTCTAACTTTAAAGAAGGTCTTTCTATCCTTGAGTATTTTATTTCTACTCACGGTGCGCGTAAAGGTCTTGCGGATACGGCTTTGAAAACAGCCGATGCAGGATATTTAACAAGAAGATTGCATGATGTATCCCAAGATGTTATTGTAAACATCGAAGACTGTGGTACATTAAGAGGTGTTGAAGTTTCAGCATTGAAGAAAAATGAAGAAATTGTAGAATCACTTGGAGAAAGAATTTTAGGGCGTGTCGCTTTACAAGACTTAATCAACCCTTTGACCAGTGAGATTTTAGTTCATTCTGGGGAGCAAATCACAGAGGTTATCATGAAAGCAATTGATGCTTCTCCTATCGAGAAAGTAGAAGTGCGTTCTCCGTTAACTTGTGAAGCACTAAAAGGTATTTGTGCCAAATGTTACGGTAGAAATCTTGCTACCGGAAAAATGACACAAAGAGGGGAAGCTGTTGGTGTAATTGCAGCACAATCTATTGGAGAACCTGGAACACAGTTAACATTACGTACTTTCCACGTTGGAGGGGTTGCGGGTGGTATTTCTGAAGAGTCTAGTATCGTTACTAAATTTAACGGTAAACTGGAAATTGAAGATTTAAAAACTGTTAAAGGAGAAGATAGTGAAGGTAATGCAGTGGATATTGTAGTATCTCGTTCTTCTGAATTGAAATTAATCGATGAAAGAACAGGTATTTTATTAAGTACAAATAATATTCCTTACGGTTCAAGTATTTTCGTTAAAGACGGCCAGTCTGTTGTTAAAGGAGATGTGATCTGTAAATGGGATCCTTATAATGGGGTTATCGTATCTGAGTTTACCGGTAAGATTGCTTATGAAGAATTAGAGCAAGGTCAATCATTCATGGTTGAAATTGATGAGCAAACTGGTTTCCAAGAAAAGGTAATTTCTGAATCCAGAGCTAAAAAATTAATTCCTACTTTATTGGTTTACGGTAAAGACAATGAATTGATTCGTTCGTATAACTTACCTGTTGGAGCCCACTTGATGGTTGAAAATGGCGAGAAAATTAAAGCCGGTAAAGTGTTGGTGAAAATTCCGCGTCGTTCTTCTAAATCAGGAGATATTACAGGAGGTTTGCCTAGAATTACTGAGTTGTTAGAAGCTCGTAATCCTTCAAACCCAGCAGTTGTTTCTGAAATTGATGGTGTTGTTTCTTTTGGAAAAATCAAAAGAGGAAACCGTGAGGTAGTTATCGAATCTAAATTTGGTGACATTAGAAAATACTTGGTTAAATTATCAAGCCAAATTCTAGTTCAGGAAAATGACTTTGTAAGAGCAGGTGTACCGTTGTCAGATGGTGCTATTACTCCGGATGATATTTTAAGAATCCAAGGGCCAGCCGCTGTTCAACAGTATTTGGTTAACGAAATTCAAGAAGTATACCGTTTGCAAGGGGTGAAAATTAACGACAAGCACTTTGAAGTAGTAATACGTCAGATGATGCGTAAGGTAAGAGTGCAAGATCCAGGTGACACGTTGTTCTTAGAAGATCAATTAATTCATACAAAAGACTTTATCTTTCAAAATGATAAATTATATGGTATGAAAGTCGTGGAAGATGCTGGCGATTCTGGCGCTTTGAAAGAAGGACAAATTATTACGCCTCGTGAGTTGCGCGATGAAAATTCTCTTTTGAAACGTACCGATAAAAATCTTGTTGTGGCTCGTGATGTCGTTACTGCAACTGCAACACCAGTCTTACAAGGTATTACAAGAGCCTCTCTTCAAACCAAATCATTTATATCAGCGGCTTCTTTCCAAGAAACGACTAAAGTATTGAACGAAGCTGCTGTTGCAGGTAAAATCGATTACTTAGAAGGATTGAAAGAAAATGTAATTGTTGGACATAGAATCCCTGCCGGAACGGGTATGAGAGAATATGACAATACAATTGTAGGTTCAAAAGAAGATTACAACGATATGATGGCTAATAAAGAAGAATATATTTATTAAGTATGAGTAATTCAAATCAACAACAAGAACAAATCAACATTGAGTTGGATGAGAAAATTGCCGAAGGAATTTATTCCAATTTGGCTATAATCAATCATTCGTCTTCTGAATTTGTTTTAGATTTTGTAAGCATCATGCCCGGCATACCTAAGGCTAAGGTAAAAGCAAGAATTGTCTTGACACCACAGCATGCTAAAAGATTGTTGAAAGCAATCGGAGAAAACATTCATCGTTTTGAAGTCGCTCATGGCGAAATAAAAGATACTGAACAAGCCCCGATTCCGCTTAATTTTGGTCCTGCGGGACAAGCATAATATCTTTAAAGGCTCCAGAAATGGAGCCTTTTTTATTTAAGGCTATTTTCTCAGTCTAGAATTATTGATTTCATTTCTGATTCGTGGTGTTAATTAGCTGTTTTTGTATGTAGGTTTTATGAATAAATTAGTATATCCAACCATCAAATCTTTGTTATACAGAACCTATTTGTACTTTGAACGGGTATAATGGCACTTCATCGAAAATATTTCCGACTCATTTATAAATGATATACTTTCGTGTTCGAGATGGAAAAAACACATTCTGTCTATTGTAAAATTGTAAGAGATATGAACTATTTATCTTTAAAAACAACTAAAAATGCAGGAAGTAATCGTTTCCTTTTGCTTGTTTTTATTCTAGTAACAAATATTTCTGTTTTTGCACAAACTGAGAAAAATTTAGTTGATGTGAATACAGTAGTAGTTGGTACAACTACAAAACAAGAGAATGTTTCAACAGTTTCTGCTTCAAATTCTAACAGTATGCATTTTATATTGTGGTTTATGGGTTCAAAACAAGATCCTAATAGCACAATTTCTATAGAAGGAATAAACGCTAAAAAACAAATAATCACATCAGGAGTTGCTCCAAATAGGCTGCTAATCAAGGCTTTCTTGAAAAAAGCGGTAAATTTAGAAAACATGATTGCTTGAGTATAATGCGATTTTAAAACATAAAAAAAACGCTAATTTCTAAAATTAGCGTTTTTTTATGCCTTTATTTTTTATGTCTGTGCTATTCAAGACCACCATTTAATTCCAGTAGGCAGGTGTTTACTTTATATTAAGAATTACTCAAATTCAGAAGTAAAGAATAACTTAACATTTGGATATTTATTTTGTGTCATTTGAATTGTGAAATCAGAATCAGCCAGAAATACTAATTGTCCGTATTTATCATGTGCCAAGAATTTTTGTTTGATTCTTCTGAATTCTTTGAACTCTTCGCTTTTTGGATCGTTTGGTTTTACCCAACATGCTTTGTGTACGGGGAAATTTTCATAGGTACATTTTGCTCCATATTCGTGTTCTAAACGGTATTGGATCACCTCGTATTGTAGGGCTCCAACCGTTCCAATGATTTTTCTGTTGTTCATTTCCAAAGTAAATAACTGCGCCACACCTTCATCCATTAACTGATCGATTCCTTTGTCCAGTTGTTTGGCTTTCATAGGATCAGCATTATTAATATATCGGAAATGTTCCGGGGAGAAACTCGGTATTCCTTTGAAACTCATAATTTCTCCTTCGGTCAATGTATCTCCAATTTTGAAATTTCCTGTATCATGTAAGCCAACAATATCACCTGGATAGGAAATGTCTACAATTTCTTTCTTTTCGGCAAAAAAAGCATTTGGACTCGAAAATTTTAAGTTTTTCTTCTGACGCACGTGGTAATACGGTTTGTTTCTTTCGAAAGTTCCGGATACTATTTTTATAAAGGCCAGACGATCTCTGTGTTTTGGATCCATATTGGCATGGATTTTAAACACAAATCCTGTCATTTTTTCCTCTTTGGGATCTACTAATCGGGTTTCCGAATCTTTTGGTCTTGGTGATGGGGCAATTTGAACAAAACAGTCCAATAATTCTCTAACTCCAAAATTATTCAATGCCGAACCAAAAAATACAGGTTGTAGTTTTCCGTCTAAATAATCCTGACGATCAAATTTAGGATAAACTTCATCAATCAACTCTAGTTCTTCCCGCAAGCTGTCAGCTGGTTTTTGACCGATAATTTTCTCTAATTCCGGATTTTTAACATCGGAAAAAGCAATTGTTTCTTCAATATTTTTACGGCTGTCACCGCTAAATAAGTTGATGTTTTGTTCCCAAAGGTTGTAGATTCCTTGAAAATCATAGCCCATTCCTATTGGGAAACTTAATGGCGTAACTGTTAAACCTAGCTTTTGTTCCACTTCATCCATCAAGTCAAAAGCGTCTTTTCCTTCTCGGTCTAATTTATTGATGAATACGATAATTGGAATTTTTCGCATTCTACAAACGGCCACTAATTTCTCTGTTTGTTCTTCAACACCTTTGGCAACATCAATTACAACAATAACGCTGTCAACAGCTGTTAAGGTTCTAAAAGTGTCCTCCGCAAAATCCTTGTGACCTGGCGTATCGAGAATGTTTATCTTTTTGTCTTTATAATTGAAAGCCAAAACCGAAGTAGAAACCGAAATTCCTCTCTGGCGTTCAATTTCCATAAAGTCACTGGTAGCTCCTTTTTTGATTTTATTGTTTTTTACAGCACCAGCCTCTTGAATCGCACCACCAAAAAGGAGGAGTTTTTCTGTAAGTGTTGTTTTTCCGGCATCAGGATGTGAGATAATCCCAAAAGTTCTTCTGCGTTGTATTTCTTCTAAAAAGCCCATATTTATATCAATAGTGTGCAAAAGTACTATTTATAAATGCCAATTAAAAAAATGTATCCTCTTAATTAATGATGTGGGTTTTGAAAATGGATTTCAGTCGATTTTTTTAAATTTTATTAGATAGCTTATGACGCTATTAGGTATAAAAAAGGCTGTCAAAATAGACAGCCTTTAAAATAGTTTGGGTTACATGTTTGTCGACCAGATGGAATATCCATTTGGGGGACACTGTATTTTGACCCATTTGTCTGCTTGAGTAGTCGGCTGCCAAGTTGAATTACCTGTAAAATCTTTGATTTGAGCATTAGTCCAGTTGGTCTGAATCCATCGTTCTTGCCAAGTGGATGAATTATTGATGTAAACCACTAATCCGGGATTGCCGTTATATCCGTTTCTACGGGCGATGTATTCATCAGTATCAGTATATAAAATAGAGGTGTTGCCAGTAGCTTTATTGTTATGAATCCAAATTAAGTTATTCATTTTCGTTTTATTAAGCCATTCTTCGTAATCTCGGTAAAAAATAGTTGGGTATCCTTCATGCGTTAAGATGTAGGCATACGCTAGCTCTTTTTTCCAAATTTCATCAGTGTCATGGTTGGTGACAAAAGTAACCGCTTTGTGCGGGTTTCTTTTCCACATCATGTCGTCATTCAAAATATTTAGGTTGTTTCCGTCGAAAGCATCGTTCATTTTATAATAGCACGCAAAATCAAAAACGGAACTGTTGGCATTATTCGCCCAATCATTCAGTATGTTTACGTTAGAATCCCATAATTCACCAACGGAGAAACCACCAACGTTTGCATTCCAATCTTTTATGACCCACGGAGCAAAACCTTTTACGTAATCAAATCTCCATCCATCAAATTTCATTGTGTTTTTATAGTATTTCCCTACTCCGTCTGCTCTTTTCCAAAGCCAGTCTTGTACATTTGGTACTACATGGGCTAAATCTGGAAATCCCCCAAAGGAACCTTCGTCATTATTACCGTACGCATTTTTATAGAAATCAGCACTGGTTCTTGGAAATTTTCCAGAAGCAACACCGGTAAAGTTTGTGTAGGTTTGTGTTCCTGTAAAAGGGTTGTTTTCTAATTGTCCGCCACTGTTGTGATTCAGTACCATATCCGCATAAACCTGCATGTTTTCAGAATGTACTTTTGTAATCAGGCTTTCTAATTCAGCACGGGAACCAAATCTGGTTTCTACCGTACCATTTTGATTGAAATTCCCAAAATCAAAATAGTCAGTAGGATCGTAGCCCATAGAAAACGGTCCGTTTTGAGCTTTTGATACCGGAGGAAGCCAGATAGAGCCAATGCCGGCATTTGACCAATCTGTTATTTTTGTATTTACAGTATTCCACCAGTTTCCACCGGCAGGTACATCCCAGTAGAAAGCTTGTATCATTACACCACCTCCGGGATTTGCAACATATCTTCCAGTTGGTATATTAGTTGATGCTCCAGTGCTGAATGGCCGTCCGTCGTGATTAGTGACATTAACCACTTTGAATTGTGTTGCCGTTTCAGTTGGATTGTCTGCCAGATCATCATTTGAATTACAGGAGTACAAGCCAGCAAGTAAAGCGGTCAATAAATAAATTTTGAAATTTGGTTTTTTCATAAAACGATAAATTAAGGTAGTTAATAAATTTGGGACATTTTAATTAAAATCGATTAGGATGCGTATTAAGTCTATAAGATTCATTATGAAAGAATAGATTGCGATTTAAATCATAATTTTATTTAAATCAAAACAAAAAGCATTAAATAATAGTGATAATATATTTTTTAAGTTTATTTTTTAAATAAATATCATTTTTAGCTAATTTATAAAAATTATCAAAGGACTCGTAAAGCAGTGCTTTTAATTTGTAGCGATAACGTTGTAGTGTTGAGAACTTTTTAAATAAGGATCCTTATAATGAGGTTTTTAAAGCTGGATTTTTGTTTTTGAAGTAAAAAGGTTAAAGTTTTATCTTTTAGATTGTTTGAACGGAACAGCAGATGCGCGAGTAAAGAGGTTTCATAATTAGTAAGAGCTGGGAAAAAGAAGAAAATAATTGATTGCCGTTTCGATAGCATAAATGTAAGGAATAGGGAGTCCTTTATTTAGGTCTTTAAAAGTCTCTTTTTTAGGATTTAGAAGCGGAAACAAACAGGGAATAATTGGGTGTATAAATTTTTGTTAATAGTAGTACGGAAACTTGTATTATATAATTGAATTGTTATTTTTGTCTCTTTTAAATTTAAAAAAAAGGAAGTAATTTGGAATGCAAATGCAATTCATTTCCTGAAGCTTAAAAGTGTATATTTGGCAAAAATTAATATTGCTTTTACAAGCCATACTTTAAAGTCGGGAATATAAATCCTTCATTATAAAAATAAACTAGAAAAATGCCAATAAAACACATACAAATGAAATTTATTAATAAAATTGTTCTTCCTTTTTTTCTTTTGCTATTTTCCAGTGGCCTTTTACAGGCACAAGAAATCATTAAGGATACTGTAATCGTTCCTATTAAAAAAACGCAATCTACTGGGAAGCAAAAAATTGATGGGGTTATTGGTACCGTAGGAGATTATATTATATTAGATTCGGATATTGACAAGTCATATCTTGAAATTTCTAGTCAGGGAGGTTCTGTAAAAGACATTACAAGATGCCAAATGTTAGGGAAGTTATTAGAAGATAAATTGTATGCGCACCAAGCCATTCAGGATAGTATCGTAGTGACTGATGCCGAAGTAAAAGGTATGATGGAAGAACGATTGAGCTATATGACAGAGCAAATCGGGTCGCTGGAAAAAGTGGTGGAGTATTATAAAAAAGATTCGGAAGAAGAATTCAGAACCTATTTCTCAGATATTCTAAAAGAGAATAAGCTCACGTCAGAAATGCAGAAGAAAATTATTGAAGCAGTAGAAATTACACCGGAAGAAGTTCGTAATTTCTTTAAAAAGATACCTGCCGCTGATCTTCCTTTTTTTGGAGCAGAAATGGAAGTGTCACAAATTATAATTACTCCCAAAGTTTCAGCTGCCGATAAACAAAAGGTAATTGATCGATTGAATTTGTTTAAAAAAGAAATATTAGAAGGATCTAGCTTTTCAACTAAAGCCGTATTGTATTCTCAAGATCCCGGTTCAAGAGCAAATGGAGGCTATTATAAAATGAATAGGAAGACCCCTTTTGTAAAAGAGTTTAAAGAAGTAGCTTTCAGTCTGGCTGAGGGAGAGATATCCGCTCCTTTTGAAACTGATTTTGGGTTTCACATTATTTACATAGAAAAGATAAAAGGACAAGAAGTAGAATTGCGTCACATATTATTGAGTCCAACTGTAACAGAGGAAGCTTTGAATGAAGCTAAAGAAAAAATCACTTTGATCAGAAAAAGAATCGAAGATAAAGAAATTACTTTTGAGGAAGCAGCAAGAACTTTATCTGACGAGAAAGAAACAAGAGCCAATGGAGGCGCATTGATTAATCCAAAAACGCAAGATACCCGTTTTGAATTGACGAAAATGGACCCCGCTTTTTACAGTCAAGTGTCAAATTTGAAAGAAGGCGAGATTTCACTTCCCATTTTAGACCAAGGTGAAGAAGGTAAAAAGAAATTCAAATTGATTACCGTGACCAATAGAATAGAAGAGCATACTGCTGATTACGCAAATGATTACATCAAAATTAAAGATTTAGCTTTGAAAGACAAGCAAATTACAGCTATTGGGAAATGGTTTGGAGATAAAATTAAAGAAACGTATATCAAAATCATTGGAGAATACAGAGATTGTGCTTTTACAAACAACTGGATAAAGAAATAATTTACCACAAGAACACATTAAGTAATAACCATGGTATAATGTCGTATTTTAAAATCAGGATAAAATCATGTAAAAATCTGATTTAAAGCTGTTTTACTTAAAGTTAATTCTTTTGACTTTACGACTTTTAAACTTTCGACTTACTTATGTGAGAGGAATCGCAAATATTTTTTTTCAATAAAATAAATAAAAAGAGTTAGTTTTATGATTTCATAACGCTAACTCTTTTTTAATTTTAAATTTTTATAAATGTCAGACGTAGCAGCAATACACAACCTAGTTCAAAAAAGGAATGAGCTGAAAAAGGAAATCGCAAAAATCATAGTGGGACAGGATGCTGTAGTAGATCAAATTTTGCTTTGTATTTTTTCTGGGGGACATGCTTTGTTAGTAGGAGTGCCTGGATTAGCTAAAACATTAATGGTAAATACGCTGGCACAAGCATTAGGTCTTGATTTTAAAAGAATTCAGTTTACACCGGATTTGATGCCCTCTGATATTTTGGGCAGTGAAATATTAGAGGAGAACCGTCAATTTAAATTTATAAAAGGGCCTATTTTTTCTAATATTGTTCTGGCAGATGAGATAAACCGAACACCACCCAAAACGCAGGCAGCCTTGCTGGAAGCCATGCAGGAGCGCGCTGTTACTATTGCTGGGGAGAATTACAAGTTAGCCTTGCCTTATTTTGTTTTGGCCACGCAAAACCCAATAGAACAAGAAGGAACATATCCTTTGCCTGAAGCTCAATTGGATCGGTTTATGTTTGCTATAAAGCTGGAATATCCTTCTTTTGCAGAGGAAGTTCAAGTAGTAAAACGCACGACATCAGACATGAAAAACACGATCAATCCATTATTTACTGCACAAGAAATTATTGATTTTCAACATTTGATTCGCAGAATTCCCGTGGCTGATAATGTAATTGAATATGCCGTGACATTAGTGAGTAAAACTCGTCCTGAAAATCCATTATCAAATGAGTTTGTAAAAAACTATCTCGATTGGGGAGCGGGGCCCCGAGCATCTCAAAATTTGATTTTGGCAGCCAAAGCCAACGCTGCTTTCAATGGAAAATTTTCGCCGGATATTGAAGATGTGAAAGCGGTAGCCACCGGGATTTTACGCCATCGAATTATTAAAAATTACAAAGCAGATGCCGAAGGAATTACCGAAGAAATGATAATTGCTAAGTTGGTTTGACTTTTTTTTGGTACTCGGTTCTTATTTTTAGACAGGAACTACAACGTTTTCTTAGTTATAATGGTTTTTATGATCTGATACTAGTTAGAATGTAATTAATTCTTTAGGGATTAATCAGTTTATAGTTAAATTTTTTAAAATTATTTAATTATAAAGGGTAAAAATCAGTATTTAGTAATAATATCATTTGAAAAAACCACATCTATTAATTTTTTTTAAATATCATCTTAAAGAGCTAAATTTGCGACGTGAATAAAAACTACGCATCATGGCTTTTAATTTTGAGTACATTAAAATAAATAGCTTTTAACATTGAAAACAATTTACTATGAACATTTATAACGATTATCTGAAAGAAATCGAAGACAGAAAAACTCAGGGACTTAATCCAAAGCCAATTGATAGCGCTGATTTAGTAAGCGAAATCATTTTGCAAATTAAAGATTCAAATAACGCAAATCGCAAGGATTCAATTTCGTTTTTTATTTATAATACTGTTCCTGGGACAACACCTGCAGCTGGCGTAAAAGCGTCTTTTTTGAAGGAGATTGTTCTTGGTGAATCAGTAGTGAATGAAATAACACCAGCTTTTGCATTAGAGTTATTATCACAGATGAAAGGTGGTCCTTCAATCAAAGTTTTGCTTGACTTAGCTTTAGGAAATGAAATCACAATTGCAAAAGTGGCGGCAGAAGTTCTAAAGACACAAGTATTTCTTTATGAGGCTGATACCGATCGCTTAGAGGCGGCATTTAAAAACGGTAGTGCGTTTGCAAAGGAAATTTTAGTGAGTTACGCTAAGGCGGAATTCTTTACGAAGCTGCCAGAGGTAGTTGAGGAAATTCAGGTTGTTACCTATGTTGCTGGTGAAGGAGATATTTCGACAGATTTACTTTCTCCGGGTAACCAAGCGCATTCACGCTCTGATCGTGAGCTACACGGAAAATGTTTGATTTCGCCTGAAGCTCAAGATGAAATTAAAGCGCTTCAAGCGCAACACCCAGACAAAAGTGTTATGTTGATTGCCGAAAAAGGAACTATGGGTGTAGGCTCTTCAAGGATGTCAGGAGTGAATAATGTGGCTCTTTGGACAGGTAAAAAAGCAAGTCCTTATGTCCCATTCATAAACATAGCTCCAATTGTTGCTGGAACTAACGGTATTTCCCCAATTTTCCTTACTACTGTTGATGTGACGGGTGGTATTGGTCTGGATCTTCAAAACTGGGTTAAGAAAACAGATGCAAATGGAACGGTAGTCCGCAATGAAAATGGTGAGCCTATTCTGGAAGAAGTTTATTCTATTGCAACAGGAACAGTGCTGACCATAAATACAAAAACTAAGAAGCTCTATAACGGCGATAAAGAATTAATTGATATTTCTAAGGCATTTACGCCTCAGAAAATGGAATTTATTAAAGCGGGTGGATCTTACGCTATTGTATTTGGAAAAAAACTACAAACTTTTGCATCAAAGACTTTAGGAATTGATATCGTATCGGTATTTGCTCCGTCAAAAGAAATTTCTATTGAAGGACAAGGTCTTACCGCAGTAGAAAAAATATTTAATAAAAATGCAGTTGGTTCAACACCAGGTAAAGTTTTACATGCAGGTTCTGATGTGCGCGTTACAGTAAACATAGTAGGTTCGCAAGATACTACAGGCTTAATGACTTCTCAGGAATTAGAGTCTATGGCTGCTACTGTGATTTCTCCAATTGTTGATGGTGCATACCAATCAGGTTGTCATACAGCATCAGTTTGGGATAATAAATCCAAAGCAAACATTCCAAGATTGATGAAGTTTATGAATGACTTTGGTTTGATTACAGCTCGTGACCCTAAAGGGAACTATCACGCAATGACTGATGTGATTCACAAAGTTCTTAATGATATTACTGTTGATGAGTGGGCGATTATTATTGGCGGTGACTCTCATACCAGAATGTCTAAAGGGGTTGCCTTTGGGGCTGATTCGGGGACAGTTGCACTTGCACTAGCTACGGGTGAAGCTTCAATGCCAATTCCGGAATCAGTAAAAGTTACCTTCAAAGGGGATATGAAAGAATATATGGATTTCCGTGATGTTGTTCATGCTACCCAATCTCAAATGCTGAAGCAATTTGGTGGAGAGAATGTATTTCAAGGACGAATTATTGAGGTTCATTTAGGAACACTCACTGCTGATCAGGCCTTTACTTTTACAGATTGGACTGCAGAAATGAAGGCGAAAGCTTCTATTTGTATTTCTGAGGATGATACTTTGATCGAATCATTAGAGATTGCCAAAGGCAGAATCCAGATCATGATTGACAAAGGAATGGATAACGAGAACCAAGTTCTTAAAGGATTAATTGCTATCGCTAATAATAGAATCGCAGCCATCAGATCAGGTGATAAACCAGCTTTGATACCGGATGCTAATGCAAAATATTTTGCTGAAGTTGTAATCGATTTAGATATCGTTGCTGAGCCTATGATTGCAGATCCAGACGTAAATAACGCGGATGTTTCTAAGCGTTATACGCACGATACCATTAGACCACTTTCTTTTTACGGTGGTGTAAAAAAAGTAGATCTTGGTTTTGTAGGATCTTGTATGGTACACAAAGGTGATTTGAAGATTCTTTCTCAAATGCTAAAAAATATAGATGAGCAACACGGTAAAGTAGAGTTTAAAGCACCGCTTGTTGTTGCGCCTCCTACTTATAATATTGTAGATGAACTTAAAGCTGAAGGAGACTGGGAAGTTTTACAAAAGTATTCTGGTTTTGAATTTGATGATAATGCTCCTAAAGGCGAGGCACGTACAGGATATGAAAATATTCTATACCTAGAGCGTCCAGGCTGTAATTTATGTATGGGTAACCAAGAAAAAGCAGCAAAAGGAGATACTGTAATGGCAACATCTACTCGCCTTTTCCAAGGAAGAGTTGTTGAAGATACGGAAGGTAAAAAAGGAGAATCGTTACTTTCATCAACACCGGTTGTTGTGTTGTCTACAATTTTAGGCAGAACCCCAACTCTTGAGGAATACAAAGCTGCAGTAAAAGGTATAAATCTAACGCAGTTTGCACCATCTCATAAGTTATTGGTTAGGTAATAATTAATTTTTGTTAATACTATTAAAAAGCTTGGGTCTTTCGACAGACTCAGGCTTTTTTTATTTTAATAGGTCTTCATTTTTTTTGTACCTTGTGGTTCTAAAATATAATAACAGAAAATAATTAGATATGGCTTTTGATATTGAAATGATTAAAAAAGTGTATGACAACATGACTACTCGTGTTGATAAAGCACGCGAAATAGTTGGCCATCCGCTTACATTAACGGAGAAAATATTGTACAATCACCTTTGGGATGGAATGCCTTCACAAGCTTTTACCCGAGGAGCTGATTATGTTGATTTTGCTCCAGACAGAGTGGCTTGTCAGGATGCAACCGCTCAAATGGCATTATTGCAGTTCATGCATGCCGGTAAAACTAAAGTAGCGGTTCCTACAACAGTGCATTGTGATCACTTGATCCAGGCAAAAGTGGATGCAGTAACTGATTTGGCCAGAGCAAAAACACAAAGTAATGAAGTGTTTGAATTCCTTTCTTCAGTATCTAATAAATACGGAATTGGTTTCTGGAAACCAGGAGCCGGAATTATTCACCAGGTAGTGCTTGAAAATTATGCATTTCCAGGCGGAATGATGATCGGTACTGATTCTCATACTGTTAATGCAGGAGGTTTAGGAATGGTAGCAATTGGTGTTGGTGGTGCTGATGCGGTTGATGTGATGTCAGGAATGGCTTGGGAATTAAAATTTCCTAAATTAATTGGAGTAAAATTAACTGGAAAACTTTCCGGTTGGACAGCGCCAAAAGACGTAATCCTTAAAGTAGCCGGTATTCTTACTGTAAAAGGTGGGACAGGTGCTATCGTGGAGTATTTTGGCGAAGGAGCAACTTCCATGTCTTGTACTGGAAAAGGAACGATCTGTAATATGGGTGCCGAAATTGGTGCTACTACTTCTACATTTGGTTATGACGCTTCCATGGGGCGTTATTTGCGTTCTACTAATAGAGCTGATGTAGCAGATGCAGCGGATAAAATTGCACCGTACTTAACAGGTGATGCTGAAGTTTATGCAAATCCAGAATTGTATTTTGACCAAGTAATCGAAATCAACTTAGACGAATTAGAACCCCATTTAAACGGTCCTTATACCCCTGATTTAGCTACTCCAATTTCTAAAATGAAAGAAGAAGCAATCAAAAATAACTGGCCTTTGAAAATTGAAGTAGGTTTGATAGGTTCTTGTACCAACTCTTCCTACGAAGATATCGCTCGTGCTGCTTCATTGGCAAAACAAGTTACAGATAAAAATTTAAAAATAAAATCTGAATTTACCATTACTCCAGGATCTGAAGTAGTTCGTTATACCATAGAACGTGACGGATTTATCGATATTTTCGATAAAATGGGAGCAACAGTTTTTGCGAACGCTTGCGGACCGTGTATCGGAATGTGGGATAGAGAAGGGGCTGAAAAAGAAGAGCGCAACACTATCGTTCACTCTTTCAATCGTAACTTCTCCAAACGTGCCGATGGAAATCCAAACACTTTGGCATTTGTAGGCTCTCCTGAATTGGTAACCGCATTGGCTATTGCCGGAGATCTGGGTTTCAACCCATTGACGGATACCTTAATTAATGAAAATGGGGAAGAAGTAATGCTGGATGCGCCAACAGGAAATGAATTACCTCCAAAAGGGTTTGATGCCGAAGATCCAGGTTTTCAAGCGCCAGCTGTTGATGGTTCAGGAGTTCAGGTTTCTGTTAGTGAAACTTCAGAGCGCTTGCAATTGTTAGCTCCGTTTTTGCCTTGGGATGGAAAAAATATTACAGGGGCTAAATTATTGATCAAAGCTTTTGGAAAATGTACTACAGATCACATTTCTATGGCTGGGCCATGGTTGCGTTTCCGTGGGCATTTAGATAACATCTCTAATAATATGTTGATTGGTGCCATCAATGCATTCAACCAAAAACCCAATACCGTTAAAAATCAGTTGACTGGTACTTACGATGCAGTTCCGGCTGTAGCGCGTGCTTACAAAGCGGCAGGTGTTCCTTCGATTGTTGTGGGCGATCACAACTATGGGGAAGGATCTTCTCGTGAACATGCAGCAATGGAGCCGCGTTTCTTAGGTGTGAAAGCTGTATTGGTAAAATCATTTGCTCGTATTCATGAAACAAACCTTAAAAAACAAGGCCTTTTAGGATTGACATTTGCTACTGAAGCGGATTACGATAAAATCCAGGAAGATGACACCATCAACTTCACAGACTTAATTGATTTTGCTCCGGGAAAACCATTAACATTAGAATTTGTTCACGCTGATGGAACTAAAGATATTATCTTGGCAAACCACACGTACAACGCAGGACAAATTGGTTGGTTCATTGCAGGTTCAGCCTTAAACTTGATTGCTGCTGCCGGAAAAGCATAAGCATTCAAATAATTTATTTCAAAACTCTCAAGGAAACTTGGGAGTTTTTTTTTGGAGCTATTTCCTGCTCTCCGTTTCAAGCTTTTTCGTGAAATTACATTTTTTTAACGATAAAAAGGAGCTTCCTTTGGTCGCTCTTTTTATCTAAAAAAAATGTAATTTCACTTCAAAAGGCTTTCCACTTCCATCAGGGCTATGACAAACTAACAGTGTTATTATTTTGAATAAAGAATAGATTTTACTCAAAAAAATATTAAAAAATTACAAAAAAGGTATGAAATGTTCTTTTTGGACGTTAAAAGTTAAAAAAAAGAGAAGTCCTTAAGTTATAAGACTTATATTAGCTTTTTTGTAAAATAAAATTCATCGATTTTTTTCGGCTAGTAATACTGATTCGCACTCCATTAAGTGGCTTGTTTTTTAGATCAGTAGTACCATAGTATTGTAAGATTCCTTTTTGAGTTCTTGCGATGAATTAGAATAAGATCATTCAAAATTTTACAAACACAGAATCAGGTTTTTTTTATAAAAAAGGTGTTTTTCCACCCTTTTTTTATAAATAGAAAAAATATAAGCAAATAAACCAAAGCGAAATTTAATAATTATATCCCGAAATCGCTTTTGAGGAATACATAGGATAAGTAATTTGAAAGAGAAGAGTATGAGTGTAAGAGTAATTGTAGCGTTTTTTTTATTTAATAGTATAGTTCTTTTTTCACAGGAAAAAATTATAAAACATACCATCGTAAAAGGGGAAACAATATCGAGTATTGCTGAGCGCTATGAAGTGAAACAAAACGCCATTTACAAACTAAATCCTAAAGCCAAAAATCTTTTAAAGCTTAATTCAGTATTGTTAATTCCAATTATAGATCTGAAAAAAACCACTACAAAAACGAATACTCCCTTAAAATATGCTACTAAAGAGCACGAAGTACTCGCTAAACAGACTCCGTACGGAATTGCAAAGGAATACGGAATATCTCTGGCAGAATTAAACCAATCCAATCCTGAACTAGAAGCTAAAGGACTCCAAATAGGACAAAAAATCACCATTCCGGGAACCGCAGTTACAACCTCAAAAGTGGTTGTTTCTCCATCTAAAAAAGCAACTTTTACACCAGAAATAGTCCTAGACACTGAAGCAACTAATAAACAAATTTCTGAAATTTTGATACGGGAAGTTTTATCAAAAGAAACCAAATATTCCATTGCAAAACAGTACGGAATCACCATTGGTGAATTAGACAAAGCCAATCCTGCAATAGGCGTTAAACCACTTCGGGTAGGACAAAAAATCAATATTCCCGGGACTCAGTTACCCGTTACTCAAACAGCTGTAGTATTGCAGGAAGAGATTAAGGTACAAACAGCAGCACCTAAAGCCAGTTTATCTGTTGATCCTGTTGGGCCGGAAATCACAACAACCGTAGTTTTACAGTCAAAAAATGATGTACCCGTACTATCAACGGAGGGCGAAGAGAAGGAAGATTTTCAACGTATTGTGCGGGAAGTAATGCCTAAAGAGACTAAGTATTCCATTGCAAAACAGTATGGGATTACGGTTAAGGAATTAGAGAAACAAAATCCAGATGTGAAAAGAAAACTTCCCATAGGGTACAAGTTAATGATTCAGTCTCCTCGTGTACTATTAGAGAATAATAATGCTGAGGGTAATGGTATTATTGCGCAAACTAAACCGGAATTACACCCGTTTACCAAGCCTGTTTTTAATCATGATTTTCTAGATCAATTGATTGAGCATGCCTCCGAAAATATAGGAACCAGATACCGGATGGGCGGAACCACAAAATCTGGGTTTGACTGTTCTGGCTTGATGTGTACTACTTTTGAGGCATTTGATATTAAGTTGCCAAGAACATCAATAGCTCAATCCAGTTTTGGAACAAAGATTAATACGGAAGAAGCTAAAAAAGGGGATTTGATTTTCTTTAAGACAAATGGAAGGCGCCAAATTAATCATGTAGGGATGGTTGTAGAAGTTTGTGAAGGAGAGATAAAATTCATTCACGCCTCAGTGAGCAGTGGTGTTATCATTTCCTCTACAAAAGAAAAATATTATGAAAAAAACTTTACTCAAATAAATCGAGTGTTGCAGTAAAGCGCTTTTTAAAAAAATTATAAAATACCAAAGCTTTTTCAGGTAACTGAAAAGGCTTTGGTGTTTTTAGGGCTTAATTATTTAGGAAGTGCTTCACTATTTATTTCAATCCAATATCCATCAGGATCCTGAATGTAGATTTGTCTGATACCATCAGCTCGAACAGTAATTTTATCAAGTGTGCCCGGCCAATCTGAATAGGTAATGTTTAGGGTTTTTAATGCCGAAATCAATGCGTCAAAGTTGGCAGATTTAAAGGCTAAGTGGACTGCTTTATTGATTTTTACAGGTTCTTTAATCGTAGATACGAGATGTAATTCTTTTCCGTCACCTAAAGAAACCCAACGAATGCCTTCTTTTTTTGTAAGGTTTGTGATTTCTGAAAGATGTAAAATATTCTTGTAGAAATCAACCGATCGGTCTAGGTCTTTTACGGAAAGGGCAATATGATCTAATTTCAGGGAAAAGGAATTAGTGTTTTGCGCATAAATACTTGATGTACAGGCAAAAGTGAATAATAGTGTGGCTAAAAATGTGGTTTTCATAGTGTTAAATAGAATTAAGCGGTTTTAGTTTTAGGTGACTGTCCACAAAGTAGACTAAGTTTACTGCCTGCAATGGCTTCAAAAAAGGGAATCAGGCCGTTTTATATTCAATTGATGTATCTTGAAGCAATTGTTTTATAATTTTGATTTTGTGGAATAATTTGGTTTAAGCAAGATACTATTTATCACGTTGATTAATTCCTGCGTGCTGCTGGTATTCGTATTTACTGCACTACTGTTAGTGCCATAAGGCGCATATATGTTTTGATTTTCTCGTGAAAAAAGTCCAATTGTTGGTGTTAGGGCTGAACTGGCTAAATGCATGATCCCACTATCAGCTCCAATAAAAAGTTTAGTATTTGCAATTACGGAGGCAATTTCTCGAATGTGTTTACTGTAAAATGTAGTTGCTTTAAAACCTATTTGGGAAATATTCTCAACGGGTAAAACCTCAATGATGTTATACTCTTGGTATTCTGTTTTTAACCTTTTATAGCATTCTTCCCACCAGGTTTCTGAATAGCATTTGTCATCTGTTGCATAGGTAAAGATGCAAATCGTCTCTTTGTCATTTTTGACTAGTTCTTGGACTATTTTTTGACCTTCAGCATGCTCAGCAAGACTCAATTTAAGATCTAGCGGTGGTACTGGATTTTTGTTTTCCGGGAATCCCAGAGTGGTCAAAAAGTTTCTGAATTCATATACCGGGTATTTTGCAATATGCTTGTAATCGGGATGATTTAACGATATGTCTTTATCAAGCGCTCCAAAAAATTTATATTTGGCATCTGCAAATTGAGCGGATAATCGTCCAGAAGAGGAGTTTTTATCCACATTGATGACAATGTCATATTTTTGTTTTTTAATTCGTATCCAAACCTTAAAATATTCAACAAGATTTTTGAATGGTTTTTTGGGAAGTTCAATTACGGTATCGATATTGGTATATTTTTCAAATACAATTGGTGCTAAACCACCTTTTACAAACAAATCAATCTTGCAGTCCGGAAAAGTAGCTATTACATCTTCAACAAGTGGGGTAATGAGCAACAGATTTCCCAATCTGTGGTTGGGTCTGGAAATTAAAACTCTTTTGATCTCTACTTTTTGAGTCCAATCAATTTTTTGATTCTTTTGTGAATTACCAATATTTTTAGTTAGGCCTTGTGTTGCAATTCTTCGGAATACATTTATTTTTTTTAAGATACTCATGCGTTTAAAATAGAATTTAGAATTGAACTTTACTATTATTTATCAAAGGAATCAAGTGGTGCATAGTACGGTTCCGGAATGTAAACAATCGGAACACCTCAAAAGGTACTCGGTACGCAACAAATGTACAATTTAGATCGAAACAATGCTGTTTCTAGTCTTTATTATAATAGATTGGTTCAGTGAATTTATGAGCTATGAGCCAAGTGTATGTGTGAAGCGGTACTCAAATGAGTTTTGAATTCAAAAGTATTTTTATATATGGGTTCCAGCAGAAATACAGATTGGCCAAAGTCTGCCAGCTAAACTATATTACACACGATTTTTGTCGGGGTTCTGTTGTAATGAAGATTGTTGTAAAAATAGAACAATAAGTATCACCTCGGTATTTTATAAATTGGCACAGCACATCAATTCGTACAAAGAGGGGCAAGTGGATTTTAATTTTGTGAAATGGTAGGGATATATGTAGGATATAGAAAGGCCTTATTTCTCTTTTGAATAAAAATAATTGAGCTATTCTTAAAAAAGCGTAATAAGAGCCGTTATAATTGCATTTTTCGTAAAAAAAGCTGAATAAGTATATAAAGAGGTTTGTTTTAGTTAAAAAAATCTAAATTATTGGTGCGTTACCTTGGATACCAAGTTTGATGTCATATATTTAAAAGATCTAAACTATTTAAACTATGATTACCTTTATTATTGCAATTTTTTTATTGATTTTTGGTTACATCATCTACGGTAAATTTGTAGAGAGAAATTTCAAGATCGACGAGAACAAAACGACGCCGGCAAATGCACTTACTGATGGGGTCGATTTTGTTCCCATGAGTAGTAACAAAAACTCATTCATACAAATATTAAATATTGCGGGAGTGGGGCCTATTTTTGGGCCTATTTTAGGAGCTCTATATGGACCATCAGCTTTTATCTGGATCGTTTTAGGATCCATTTTTGCAGGGGGTGTGCATGATTACTTGACGGGAATGATTTCTATGCGGTACGGTGGTGCACATTTACCGGAATTAGCGTCTCGGTTTTTGGGCAAGTATTTTAGTCACGTTGTTAACTTTTTTGCACTTCTTTTACTGGTTTTAGTCGGTACCGTATTTGTTTCGGCACCTGCCAAAATGATTAATGAATTAGTGGGAAATGATGCAGACATTTATCTAATTATTGTGTTCTTAATCTTCCTGTACTATATTATTGCGACCGTTTTGCCTATTGATAAAGTGATCGGTAAGATATATCCGGTTTTAGGTTTTTTGTTATTGATAAGCGCCTTGGGTATTTGTATCGGGATGTTTATGTTTGGGAATCCAATCCCTGAACTAACCTTAGAAAATCTGCATCCAAAAGGAATTCCCTACTATCCGGTAATATTTTTGACTATATCCTGTGGTGCTTTATCCGGATTTCATGCCACGCAGTCCCCTATAATTTCTAGAACGATAAACAACGAAAAAGACGGTAGAAAAATTTTCTACGGAATGATGATTGTTGAGGCGGTTATTGCAATGATTTGGGCAGCAGCTGCAATGAGTTTGTTTCATGGAAACGATCTTAGTTTGTTGCTTGAAAACGGTGGTCCGGCTGCTGTTGTAAATAAAATTTCGGTAACGTTCTTAGGGACTATTGCTGGGACAATCGCAGTTTTAGGGGTGATTGTTTTACCAATTACTTCCGGTGATACATCGTTTAGAGCCGCAAGAATGATTATTGCTGATTATTTCAAAATTGATCAAAAGCTGTTGAAAAACCGTTTTATGGTTGCTACTCCACTTTTTGTAATCTCCTTTATTTTAACCAAAATGGATTTTGAATTGTTGTGGAGGTATTTTTCTTGGGCCAATCAAGTAACTGCAGGGATTGCTCTATGGATTGGTGCGGTGTATTTGTACCAAAGAAAAACTAACTATATGGTAGCTCTAGTGCCTGCTTTTTTCATCAGCTCTGTCATTGGTTCTTACCTTTGTTATGATCCTACTATAGGTTTTGGATTAGATATCAGTATTTCTAACACAGTAGGAATTTTATTCTCAATTGCTTTGACGGTATTGTTTTTTAGTGTGTTGACAAAAAGGAAATCAACATTATAGTTGCCTTAAAGTCTGCTGTATGATGTATGAAAGCAGTGTAAATCCAGGCATGATGCTAATTATAACAGGATAGGTATAATTTAATATTGAATGGGTATGGACAGAGAGCGAGTTATACTAAGCAAATGCTGTTTGTGTAGCAGTAAAACGATTTTTATACCTTTCAGTTAGCACGTATTGGACCTTAGATTTTTATAATATAGAACTAATGTAAATTAGTCTTTTGGTTGAGAAAAGAGAGATAATTTGTACTCCGTTAGCATATATTTTGCAATCTTTGGCCTCAAAAAAAATCAAACTGCATTATGAGCAAGACAAAATTAACAATCAATCGCAATGGTTCTATAAAAATAGAAGGCGATTTTGAAATAACAGACTGCGAAGGAAAAACATACGGATTAGAGGGAAGAACGGCGTTGGGTCTTTGCCGTTGCGGACTATCGGTAAACAAGCCTTTTTGTGATGGTTCTCACCGCAATGGTTTTGAACATGAATCAGCTGCATTCGACTTGCCTCCGGTGAAGATTAAGTAATATCATTTTTACAATTAAATAATAAAAGCTACATCTTATGGGTGTAGCTTTTTTTGGTTTTATTTAAACGAATTATACACAATGATTTATTCGCTGAGTTTACTACTGTTTTAAAATGATTTACTTTTTAAACTACTGATAATTGCCATCACATCTAAATCGCCTAATCCTTCTTGCTCTGCGGCGGTATAACTGTCGTACAAAGGATGAATCAACGGAGAATCGAGTCCGGCTTCTTTGGCAAGTCTTAAATCTTTGACCAGATGTTTCAACGCAAATGCAGCAGGATAGGAATCGTTCAGAATGGAAGGTGTTTTAATATTCGTAATTCCGTTGCCGCAAGCACCTTGATTGATGATGTTGAGCATGTCTTCTTTGCTTACGCCGTTTTTCTCGGCAAATAAAACCGTTTCGGCTACTCCTTGAAGATTTAATCCTAATAGGTAATTGATGGCTAATTTAGCAGAACTTGCTACGCCAGGTTCCCCTACGTGAATCGCAATTTTACCCAAAACCTCAAATATGGGTTTGGCTATTTCGAAATCTTCAGCCGAAGCCCCAACAAGAATGACTAACGTTCCGTCTTGTGCTGGTTTCACACTGCCAGAAACGGGAGCATCTATAAAATGTACCTGATGTTGGTTGCAAATGGTGTTCAAATAACGCGAGGTTTCTGGGGCAACCGTACTCATATTGATGATGGTTTTGCCAGGATGTGCTTTAGATAATAAACCTGTTGGTCCTTCAAAAACTTCTTTTACCGCCGCGTCGTTGGACAACATTGTCAAAACTACGTCGCATGTTTGCAGTAGTTCGTGCAAACTGCTTGCTGATTTTGCTCCTGAGGCCAGTAACGGTGCTTCTTTCTCTTTGGTACGATTGAAAACGGATACTTCAAAACCGGCTTTGAGTAGGTTCATAACCATTGGATTTCCCATGTTGCCAAGGCCTATCCATCCTAATTGTATTTTATTCATGTTTATTAGTGCTAAATGATATCTTTCTTTATAGATGTGACTTTATTGTTGGGTGTATATGCTTAGAAAAGTGACCCTAAAGTACCGTTTATTTTTGGAAAGAAACATAAAATAACAGTTGGAACGGTAATAATTATAAACATTCAAGTGAACGGGTTTTATAAATTCAGGTACTCCAATGTAAAACTCAGTAGTTTATAGCGTGTAATTCCGGATGTTGCTCTGGTTAGCGTCCAAAAAAGTTTTTGTTTTTTATTTGTTTTCGCCAATTGTTCCATGAGCAATACGCCATTTTCCTTCACTTAAAGTTTGATTTCTCGTTTGCTGAATTTTTTGTAGTAGAATTCTAATATCAAATCTTTGGCGTATAGTTTTATTTCATCTTAATTCCAGAAAAAGAAAATTTTTTAGATTTTTTTCCATTTAATAAAACACTTTCAATTCCAAAAATAGAGTTAAAGAATTCTATTTTGTTCGAGTCAATACAAAATTCGGAGTATACAACAATTCCAAATTTAGGCATTGTTAAGTTTTATGAAAAAATCGTTTATTTACACAAATGCAAGCAGAGCGCATCAAACGCGATTGGATTTAGTTAAAAAATTGTTCTCTTTACGGTTTCCCTCATTCATTTTAATTAAATATTCGATACTTTAGCATTCGAATTATCAGATTTTAATTTAAAATCAATCCCTTAATGACATTCAACGAAGATTCCAGAGTAAAAATACCCACGGTACTCCATTTAACCCGTTTGGGATATACGTACATTTCGTTGAAAAATGCAGTATGGGATGAAAACACCAACATTTTTACTACTGTTTTTATAGACAGTATTTCTAAAATTAATCCTGGAATTGAGCATTCTGATGCAAAACGATTGTTAGATGAAGTTTTCCTGTTGCTCGATAATGAAGATTTAGGAAAAGCGTTTTACGAAAGAATTACGCAAAGGTCTGGATTTCGATTAATTGACTTTGAGAATTTCGAAAACAATACTTTTAATGTTGTAACGGAACTCACTTGCAAAAAAGACGACGAAGAGTTTAGACCGGATATTACGCTGTTAATTAATGGAATGCCACTGGTTTTTATCGAAGTAAAAAAACCGAATAACCAAGATGGTATTTTGGCGGAACATAAGCGCATTCAATCGCGTTTTCAAAATAAAAAATTCAGAAAATTTGTCAATATTACACAATTGATGGTTTTTTCCAACAATATGGAGTATGACAATAATTCGCCTATGCCAATTGAAGGGGCTTTTTATGCCACAGCATCGTACGAGAAACCATCATTTAATTATTTTAGAGAGGATAAAATACTTGATATGGCTTCGCTTCTTTTACCATTTGATGATGAGAATGAGACCATAGTTTTAAAGGATAACAATCTCGTTGGTATTAAAAACTCACCTGAATTTATAACGAATAAAAATCCAGATTCACCCACCAACAGAATTTGTACATCGTTGTTTCAAAAAGAACGTTTGAAATTTATGCTGCAATATTCCATTGCCTATGTCAAAGGATCAAAAGGTTTGCAAAAACACATTATGCGTTACCCTCAGCTTTTTGCCACTAAAGCGATAGAAGCCAAACTGGAAGAAGGAGTGAAAAAAGGCATTATTTGGCATACGCAAGGAAGCGGAAAAACAGCTTTGGCATATTACAACGTTAAATATCTAACGGATTATTTCCAAAGTAAAAAGATTATCCCAAAATTCTATTTTATCGTAGATCGCTTGGATCTATTAATTCAAGCAGGAAAAGAATTTAAAAGCAGAGGCTTAGTCGTTCATAATGTGAACTCAAGAGAAGAATTTGCAAGAGATATTAAATCAATTAGTGTAATTCATAACAATTCTGGTAAAGCGGAAATTACGGTTGTTAATATCCAGAAATTTCAGGATGATCCTGATGTAGTTCGAAATACGGATTACCAACTCAACATACAGCGCGTTTATTTCTTAGATGAAGTACACAGAAGCTACAACCCAAGAGGAAGTTTCTTGGCCAACCTTAACGAATCGGATTCCAATGCGATTAAAATTGGTTTAACTGGAACGCCGTTATTAGGTACAGATTACAATTCGAAAGCCTTATTTGGAGAATACATTCATAAATACTATTACAATTCCTCCATAGCGGATGGATATACGCTGCGTTTAATTCGGGAAGAAATAGAAACCAATTATAAGCTAACACTGAAACAAGCCTTGGAAGAAATTGAAATCCTAAAAGGTAACGGTGACAAGAAAATTGTATATGCGCATCCTAAGTTTGTGGAACCGATGCTAGACTATATTGTTCAGGATTTCGAAAAAGCCAGAATTGCCATGAACGATAATACGATCGGTGGTTTGGTGGTTTGTGATTCCTCCGAGCAAGCTAAAATGCTGTTTGAAATATTCGAATCGAAATATGCTATAAATAATACTAATAATAGTGGGTTGTTGCAAGCTGCGGAACCATCAGAAAGTTATGGATCTAAAAAGAAAGTAGAAAGCAAAGTAACCACTGCTGCGGTAATCCTTCATGACATTGGCACTAAAGAAGATCGCAAAAATAAAGTAGAAGAATTTAAAGATGGAACCATTGACTTTTTGTTTGTATACAACATGCTTTTAACGGGTTTTGATGCACCACGATTAAAGAAATTATACATTGGCCGTGTGATTAAAGCGCACAATTTATTGCAAACTTTAACACGTGTCAATAGAACCTACAAAGAGTTCAGATACGGTTATGTAGTTGATTTTGCCGATATTCAAAAAGAATTTGACAAGACCAACCAAGATTATTTCAACGAATTGCAATCAGAATTAGGGGATGAAATGGAACATTATTCCAACATCTTTAAATCACAAGAGGAAATTAATGCCGAAATAAAGGAAATTAAAGACGTCTTGTTTCATTTTGACACGATGAACGCTGAGATTTTCTCGCAACAAATTACGCAAATCAATGACCGATGTGAAATTCTAAGAATCACACGAGTACTGAATAATGCGAAGAGTTTGTATAATTTAATTCGACTGTCTGGGAATTACGAACTGTTGGAACAACTTGATTTTCATAAGCTGACCGTTTTATCTCGTGATGCTAATAATCGATTGGCACTGATTAATGCAAAAGAAGCCTTAGAAAGCAATATTGATACCTCAAACCTTTTGAACATTGTCTTAGAAGATGTTATTTTTGCTTTTGTTAAAGTCAAGGAGGAAGAAATGGTATTGGCTGACCAACTCAAAAACATTCTTCAAAAAACCAGAGAAATGTTAGGCGGTAATTTCGACCAAAAAGCACCTGAATTTATTTCGTTGAAAGAAGAACTGGAACGCTTATTCAAAAAGAAAAATTTGAATGAAGTGACCAAAGAAGAAATGGAAAGCAACATTGCAGCGCTGGAAAAAATTTATACCAAAGCCAAAGAATTAGAACGAAAAAATCAATTGCTACGGGCCAAGTATGATAATGACGAAAAATACGCTCGCTTGCACAAACGCTTAATGGAAAAAGATCCTTTGACGGATAGCGAAAGTAAATTGTTTGAAGCCTTGCAAGGATTGAAGGCAGCAGTCGATGCACAAATTATTCAAAACTCGAAAATGCTGGAAAACGAGAGTTTTGTAGAACGAATGATGATGCGATTGGTGATTGACCAATTCAAAAACAAACAAAACATCCCGCTGGATGCTACTGCAACCAAACGTATTAATGGAATGATAGTAAAAGAATATATGAATGAGTTTTATGGAAGAACAGCATCATGAGTGAAATTATAATGCGAGTTTATTGAAATCGGAATTTTCGATTTTTCTACAAAACCTACTAATCATTATAATTTAGATATTCTTACTATCAGTTGGTTATCGTGTAAAATCGCTGTAAGGAACCCAATTTCGTATCTGGATAAACTAATATAAATAATTTAAAGTTATGAGTACCTATTCTCAAATATACATTCAAATTGTGTTTGCTGTAAAAAACAGACAAGCATTAATTACTAGTACTTGGGAAGAAGAATTATATAAATACATTACAGGAATCGTTCAGAACAAAGGCCAAAAAATGTTGGCTATAAACGGAATGCCTGATCATATTCATATTTTTATTGGTATGAAGCCAACTTGCTGTTTGTCCGATTTGGTTAGAGAAATAAAAAAGTCGTCAAATAGTTTTATAAAAGAAAAAGAATTTTGTAGATATAAATTTGAATGGCAAGAAGGATTTGGGGCTTTTTCGTATAGTCATTCTTCTTTGGATAATGTTATAGGATATATCAACAATCAAAAAGAGCATCACAGGAAAAGTAGTTTCAAAGAAGAATATATAGATTTTTTAGAGAAATTTCAAGTTGAATTTAAAAATGAATACCTATTTGAATGGATAGAATAGAATCGACTCCAACGGAGTCAAATGTTTTTAGAAAATATGAGGCGTTATGCATACGACCCCTTCGGGGTCGAACCAAACAGCCGGATTATTTTTTACAAACATAAAACCCCTTCGGGGTAAAAATATGAAACAGTAACGAGTCCTAAGGATTCAAATAATTATAACAATGACTACCACCATACAGTTTGAAAAGCAAACCAAAAACCTCATAGACGATTTAAAAAGCGTTTGTGCCAATTACGGTTTGGGAAATGACGGAAACGAATTCAAGATTATCACCCAAGTATTTTTATATAAATTCTTGAACGACAAATTTGTTCATGAAGTAAAACAACTCGATGACAACATAGCCAAAGCCGACAATTGGGAAGCGGTTCTAAGAGCATACAATGACAACGATTACGAAATGCTGATGATGCAAATGAGCGAAAGTACCGCCCGCTTGCAACCCAAGCATTTTATTTCCAGTTTGTTCGAAAGACAAAATGAAGCCAACTTCTCGGATATTTTTGACAATACCTTACTGGATATCGCCAAAGAAAACAGCGAATTATTCTCGGTATTGACTGAAGGTGGCGAGAAAATTATCTTGTTCGAAAACATCAGTAAATATGTAACGGACAAGCGAGATGATTTTTGCAAAGCCATAATCAACAAGTTAATAAACTTTAGTTTTGAGAATATCTTTCATGAAAAGTTTGATTTTTACGCTACGATTTTCGAATATTTAATCAGCGATTACAACACCAACAGTGGCGGAAAATATGCTGAATATTTTACACCACATGCCGTAGCCAAAATCATGGCGCGTTGTTTGGTTAGTGAGAGTGTAAGCAATGTAACCTGTTATGACCCTTCGGCGGGATCCGGAACGTTGCTGATGAACTTGGCTCACCAGATTGGTGAAGACAAATGCACGGTGTATTCTCAGGATATTTCGCAAAAGTCCTCAAACCTATTGCGACTGAATTTAATTCTGAACGATTTGGTGCATTCCATCCCGAATATTGTAAAAGGAAACACCATCCTCGAACCGTACCACAAAGACAAAAACGGACGGCTGCAGCAGTTTGATTACATCGTATCGAATCCCCCGTTTAAGCTGGATTTCTCGGATTATGTGGCGGATTTGGATAGTAAAGAAAACCACGAACGCTTTTTTGCAGGAATGCCCAATATTCCTAAAGCCAAGAAAGACAGTATGGCTATTTATCCGTTGTTTGTACAACACATTATGTATTCGCTTACCGCAAAAGGCAAAGCAGCGATTGTAGTACCAACTGGATTTATCACGGCACAAAGTGGTATTGAGCGCAAAATACGCGAGCAAATGGTGGAACGAAAAATGCTGCGTGGCGTAGTAAGTATGCCGAGTAATATTTTTGCCACGACAGGAACCAACGTTTCTATTTTGTTCCTAGACAAAACAAACACTAAAGGCGATATTGTTCTAATGGATGCTTCTAAACTGGGCACTACCGTAAAAGAAGGCAAAAACCAAAAAACGCTTTTATCCCCACAAGAAGAAGATTATATCATTGACACTTTTAACCAGCACGAAGCCAAGGACGATTTCTCGGTGGTGGTTTCCTATGACGACATCAAAGCCAAAAACTACTCGTTGAGTGCCGGACAATATTTTGAAGTAAAAATTGAATATACCGATATTTCACCAGCGGCATTTGAAGCCAAAATGAAAACTTTTGAAACCAATTTGAGTACACTTTTCAGCGAAAGCATAATCTTGGAAATGGAAATTCAGAATAATTTAAAGGGGTTGAAGTATGAGTAAAAAAATAATCAAAACAGTTCCAGAAAATTATTTTGCCGAGTTTTTAATTTACAACACGCCCAATGGAGGCGTTAAAGTGGAGATTTTTCTAAAGGATGAAAACATTTGGTTGACACAAGATAAAATGGCGCTGTTGTTTGGAGTGCAACGACCTGCTGTAACTAAACATCTTAAAAATGTTTTTGAATCGGGAGAACTACAAGAAAATAGGGTTAGTTCCATTTTGGAACATACCACTTCACATGGCGCAATAGAAGGGAAAACTCAAGAAAAAAAAGTAAAATATTACAATCTGGATGCGGTAATTTCGGTAGGATACAGAGTCAATTCGACACAAGCAACCCAATTTCGTATTTGGGCGACACAAGTACTCAAAGAATACATTATCAAAGGATTTGCGATGAATGATGAACGGTTGAAAAACCCAAACACATTATTTGGTAAGGATTTCTTTGAAGAACAACTGGCTAGAATTAGAGACATTCGGTCGAGTGAAAGACGATTTTATCAAAAAATAACAGATATCTACGCCAAATGTAGTGCCGATTATGATATAAGCAGTCCTGAAACCAAACAGTTTTTTGCTGTTGTGCAAAACAAACTCCATTGGGCGATCACTCAAAAAACAGCAGCTGAAATTATTGCTGGCAGGGCTGATGCCAACAAACAAAATATGGGATTGACTTCTTGGAAAAATGCACCCGACGGCTATATTAGAAAAACAGATGTAAGCATTGCCAAAAATTATTTGGATAGCGAAGAGTTAGACGGTTTGAACCGCATAGTAACCATGTATCTGGATTATGCCGAAATGCAAGCCAACAAACAAAAAATAATGTACATGAAGGATTGGGCAAAGCGTTTGGACGCTTTTTTGCAATTTAATGAACACGAAATCCTTACCGATGCAGGAAAAGTAACCGCTGAAATAGCCAAGACTTTTGCCGAAAGCGAATTTGAAAAATACAGAATCATTCAAGATCGCCTTTTTGAAAGCGATTTTGACAAAGAAATTAAAAAACAATTGGGCAATGCAGATAGTGAATAACAAAAGATATAATCGCACAACAGCATCAATAAGGAGAGGGATCCAGAATAATTTGAAGGGGTTGAGATATGAGTAATTTATTGGTTTATACGACTCCGAAGGAGTCCAATGTTTATAGCAAAAGTGTTTGTAGAGAATCCGACCCCTTTGGGGTCGAACCAATTTGGAGTATGTTTTTTTATAGACGTTCGACCCTTTCCGGGTCAAACAAAATAAT
>NZ_RYDI01000008.1:72372-130559 GCF_003970335.1 Flavobacterium sp. LS1P28
ATCCGACCCCTTTGGGGTCGAACCAATTTGGAGTATGTTTTTTTATAGACGTTCGACCCTTTCCGGGTCAAACAAAATAGTAAAAATTCAGAATAATTTGAAAGGTCTGAAATATGAGTAATCTCGAATTTGTAAAATTGAACACGGTTTGTACAAGAATAACCGATGGTTCACATTATAGTCCTAAAGGAATTACAGAAGGTTATCCAATGCTTTCTGTAAAAGATATGCTTCATCATGGCTTCTCTTATGACGCTTGTAAATATATTTCCGAAGAAGATTATAATGACATGTTAAAAAGTGATTGTGTTCCATTAGTTAATGACGTTTTAATTGCCAAAGATGGTAGTTATTTAAAGCATGTATTTGTAATTAAAGAAGAAAAGAAACAAGGAATATTATCTTCAATTGGTATATTACGACCAAACTTAAAAAAAATTAATCCTGAATATTTAAAATATTATTTACATTCTAATTCTGTAAAAGTAACTGTTGCAAAAAAATATGTTTCTGGAAGTGCGCTTCCAAGGATTATTTTGAAAAACTTTGGAGAAATTGATGTTATATATAAACCATTAATTGAACAACAAAAAATAGCCAAAGTCCTTTCTGATTTAGATTCTAAAATAGAACTCAATAACCGCATCAATACCGAGCTGGAAGCGATGGCAAAAACGCTGTATGACTATTGGTTTGTGCAGTTTGATTTTCCTGATGCCAATGGAAAAGCGTATAAAACTTCTGGCGGTAAAATGGTTTGGAATGAAGAGTTGAAAAGGGAAATTCCTGAGGGTTGGGAGATGAAAATTGTTGATGTTTTATTAGCTAAAGAAACGACAACTACAAAAATTCCTACTTCTGAAATTTTAGAAAAAGGATTAATTCCTGTTATAGACCAAAGTACAAATTATATAAAAGGATATACCAATGATAAAAGGTCAGTAATAACAACAGATAAAGCTAGAATTCTTTTTGGTGACCACACTAGAATATTAAAGTTAATTAATTTTGATTTTGCTCGTGGAGCTGATGGAACACAAGTTTTATTGTCAAAAAATGAAAAGATGCCACAACACTTATTTTTTCATTCTTTATTAAAAATAGATTTATCAAATTATGGTTATGCTAGACATTTTAAATTTTTAAAAGATGCTAAAATAATTATTCCAAGTAAAAAAACTGCTATTGAATTTGAAGAAATAGTTTCTGGTTTTTATAATAAAATAAAAAGCAATATTTTTCAAAATCAGGAACTCGCATCGCTTCGGGATTGGTTGTTGCCTATGTTGATGAATGGTCAAGTAAGTGTGGGTGAGGTTGAGGAAGAATTAGGAATGGTTGCGGAGGAAAGCCCACGTTATGGGAAATAAAAATCAATAGTTTGATACTAAAATTAAAAAAAGATGTCAAAACACGATGAAATAAAGCAAATGCCTTTGTACCAAAAGGCAGAGCAAATCCTAAAAATCATCATGGGATTAGTAGAAATTGTACCCAGAGAAAACGAGTTTCTGCAAGAAACGACCGTACGGTTTATGATGGAAAATGCGTTCCTGATTCCGGCCAAAATTGCTGGTGCTGCAGGGGTTGGTTTGTATGATATAAAAATGGAAAACGCCGCGATTATTCGTAAAGCTGCCAGAGAATTGTATGTGCAGGCAGGAAGTTTACGTTTTGAAGAAGATATTACTGATAAAGATTACATCGAATTATTAAGAAATACCATTGATGAATTCAGGTTATTGTTTATTGATTGGGTGGCGAGTTTTGATGTTTGGGATTATATCAAAGACAGTTGGGGATTATTTAATCCGCCGGGTGTCAATGCCCATGATAAAGATCCAGATGATGATATCCCATTTGATCCAAATGATTTTTTTGATGATATTTAGACGACATTACGGAAAACCGTAAAGGAGATAGTATTATAAACTGTAGGTTTGAACTTTCATGTTTAGGAATAAATAAATTATCCTGTTTAATTATTTGGATAAAATATAATTACTGACAGCAAACAAAATATACTTAATGAAACACTTTTACAAAATTCTATTTTTATTTATCCTTCTTTTTACTGCAATATATAGTGTTAACTCTCAGACAATTAACTTAATTAGATTTAATAATACAGCTAATTATACTGCTGGTTCAGGAGTTTCTGTAATCGTTAATCCAACAGGAATATTTCAATTGGATAATCAATTTATTTTAGAATTATCTAACGTTGGAGGGATTTTTCCGACTTCACCAACGATATTAACAACTTTAAATGAGTTTTATGCTCCTGTGATGAATGGTACACTTCCTGCTGGACTTCCTGCTGGAACTTATAAATTAAGGGTTAGAGCGACAACAGGTTTGGGGACAACACCAGAAACATATCCCACAGAAGAAACTTTATCATTTAATATTGTTCCAGGTAGTAGTGATATTCCTTCTGCTACTTCTGATTTAACAAATAATAGTTCTTTTTTTAATTGTACTTTAACCTGTTTAAAAACAACAAACATATTTGGTTCGTTGACACAAAGTTCAGGAGCTACTAGTAATATTTTGCCGAAAAAGAAGATTACAGTTTGCAATTATTTAAATACGGATAATTACAAAATAACCTTAATAGACGTAATTAATGGTACACAAACTCTCATTGCCTATAACATTGGAAATGGAGAAATAACGATCCCTGACAATTTAGCAATTGGAACGTATGTTTTTGAAATTGAAAAGAACAGTAAATCTGTGTATAGTTTGGTGTTTTTGTTTCACGGAAATGGTACAAGTTTAGGTAACTCTACAAGTGAAGTGGTTTGTGTAGGTGTAGATGTTTCATTTACTGTTGATGTAACAAATCAAGGAATTGGAAGAAATTACAGTGGTTCAAAATATAGGGTTGATTTTGGCGACAGTTCACCTGTATTGGAACTAACGCAGGCAGAATTAATGGCAAATCCAACCATAACTCATACATTTACGTCGGTATCATGTGCTAAGACTGATGGTAATTTTATTATAAAAGAAACTCTTTTAAATAAAGGCGTTTACAATGGTGGCGCTAATGCAAATTACTGTACTGAATTTTATAAAAATGGAAATGGTGTTGAGAAAAAAGTAAATGTAAGTTTAGCCCCAAAAGCAGAATTTCTTTTATCAACAAAGCAATGCATCAATCTAGACATTATTGCAACTAATAAAACAATGTTGGGGTCGTATGGGAGCAGTGGAACTTGTCTTGATAAAGCCACCTTTACATGGTATTACAAAAAACCCGGGGATGTGAGTTTTACGGAGGTTAAAATCTCTAGTTGGATTGATTCTTCGAATAATCTGAAAATTCCCAAAGCATTAATTACTATTCCAGGTTGTTGGGAAATAAAATTAACAGCAATAAATGACGATTTATGTCAGACTGTTTCTGAAGTTACTAAAACCATAAAAATAGAGATCTCACCAACAGCTACTTTCACGAATACACCAGAAACACCGATTTGTCCAAATACACAAATCCAATTTACAAATACTTCAAATGTAATTAATCTTAGTTGTCAAGAGCCAATCTATTTATGGACTGTTTCACCTTCTACTGGTTATCAATTTGTCAGTCCGTCTAATTCTGCTTCAAAAGACCCTGAAATAGTATTTACAGATCCTGGTATTTATACTGTGAAATTATCTGTTACAAATTCTTGTGGAACTGTTGTGTCGACACCAAAAATTATTGAAGTTTTAGGAAGCCCTACAGTAAGTTTTAGTCCTAACACAATATCAATATGCAATCAGGCACCACCCAATTATACAATCGATTTTAGTCAAGTCGGGACGAAGCCAAATTATAGTGTCGCTCCTTATGCTCCAACAAGTTTCTTATGGTCTATTTCCGGTAGTGGTGTCACTACATCGGATTACAGTTTTATCGGCGGGACAACGGCTAACAGTCAGTTCCCTAAAATAAACGTTACGACATTTAAAACGTATAATATCACTGTAGTCGTTAATGGAAATTGCGCAGGCTCAGGTCAAGCTACTTTTACTTTTACATTAAATAAATTCTCCAGTTTAATTGTTACAGATCCCTTAGCAGTTTGTTCTCCTGGGACTGTAGACATTACAGTACCAGCCATAACATTAGGTTCTGACAACGGATTAATTTATAGTTATTGGACAAACGCATCAGCAACAACAGCGATATCAGCACCATCTGCGATTACAGTTTCAGGTACATACTATATCAAAGCAACGAATACGAACGGTTGTTCTATAATTAAACCAGTAACAGTAGTTGTAAATGCTTTACCAGTTATAGGAGGGACATTGTCTACATGTATTGGTGCTAGCTCACAATTATCAGGTACAGCAACAGCATCCACAACTTCACCTTGGTCATCTTCAAATCCGGCTGTCGCTTCAATTAGCGATACTGGACTAGTTACTGCATTCACAAGCGGAACTACAATAATTACGTATACAAATTCTAATGGTTGCCAGAAAACAGAAACATTTACTGTGAGTATTAATCCAAGTATTATAACCCCACAAAACCAAACCATCTGTTCCTCTACCGCTTTTTCAATAGTTCCTTCAGACGGTGTGGGAAATATTGTCCCGGTTGGAACCACCTATTCATGGTCGGCTCCTGTGGTAACTGGAGGAATTACTGGAGGTGCAGCCTTAGTAAATCAAACAACTATAAAGGGTACATTAATTAATCCAACAAATGATGTTCAAACGGCTACATATACTATAACTCCTAAATCTGGAACTTGTACAGGGCCAACATTTACAGTAATAATTACTGTTAATCCTTCTCCAAAAGTCCAATTTTCGGGAGTAAATCAAACGCTGTGCTCTGGAAGTGACAGTTCACTAATAAGTTTATCAAGTCCTACTACCGGAAATGTTACCTTCAATTGGACGGCTACTATTCCTGCGGGAATTTCTGGCGCAACACCTTCGGGAACAGATACAATAGCAACTCAAACGCTGGTAAATTCAACCACAAATCCACTAACTGTAATTTATACTGCGACCGCTACTTTTAAAAATAATGCGGTTTCTTGTTCGGGGGTGCCTTTAGTTTATAAAATAACGGTAAGTCCTGCCATTATAACATCCAGTATTCCTTCTAATTTTAATGGATTTAATGTGAGTACTATTGGTGCAAGTGATGGAGCAATTAATGTTACCGTTACGGGAGGTTCGGGCGCTTATACTTATTTATGGTCAGGACCAAGCGGTTTTTCGGCTTCAAGTCAAGATATTTCACTTGTTCCAGCGGGCGCATACTCATTAACCATAAACGATGGACTTTGTAATCCTGTCATATTAAATTTTACCTTAACGGCACCATTAGCTTTGCTTATCCAGGAAGATACAGCAGCACAAATAAATGTTTTGTGTTTTGGTTATTTGACTGGAGCTATTAAAGTAGATGTTACACAACAATCTGTTGGACCTTATGATTATTTATTGACTTTGCAAGGAAGTGGAGCAATTAATAGTATTGTTGATTCAGCAGCTACTACTTATACTTTTACGGGTTTGGGGGTAGGCATTTATGATATTAAAATTACCGATGCAAATGGAAGTGTGAAGACAATTTCTGGAATAGTAATTACGCAGCCCGACGGTATAACAGCTTCTACAACGCAAACTAAAGTAAGTTGTGCTGGCAGTGCAACGGGTTCAGCAACGGTAACCGCAAGTGGTGGTGTAAGAACTTTAACCTATTCTTGGAATACGAATCCAATTCAAACCACGGCAACTGCGTCAGGTTTGAAAGCAGGAACTTATACCGTTACGATCACAGATGCCAATACTTGTTCGATACAAAAACAGGTTGTAATTACGGAACCAGATGCTATTGTCACTACCGTTACATCTCAAACTAATGTGTTGTGTTTTGGCAATAGTACGGGTTCTGCAACAGTCTCTGCCACTGGAGGCACAGGAGTTTTAAACTATTCATGGGACACAGTTCCAATTCAAACTACCGCAACAGCTATGGGATTAGTAGCAGGAACTTATAATGTTACCCTAACAGATGCCAATGGTTGTTCAAAAGTGCAAACAGTACTTATTACTCAGCCTTCTGCCGGATTGACCGCTATGATTTCGAATTCAACTAACGTGAGCTGTTTTGGAGGAAATAACGGAAATGCTACTGTCTTAGTTACTGGAGGGACTTCCCCTTATTCTTACTCTTGGAATACCAGCCCAATTCAAACCTCGGCAACAGCTATCGGGTTAACAGAAGGACTTTATAATGTAACGGTTACAGATGCGAATAGGTGTACTACTTCAACGGCTGTAACAATAACAGAACCAGCAGGAATGTCTGCAACTATAACCGCTCAAACGGATGTTTTATGTTCAGGAAATAGCACCGGTTCAGCAACTGTGACTGCTACTGGAGGCACAGCGCCTTTCAGTTATTCTTGGAACACAACACCAGTTCAAACTTCAGCTGTAGCAATAAATCTGACAATCGGCACGTATACAGCCACAATTACAGATGCTAAAGGTTGTACTACAGCAGCACAAGCCACGATCACAGAACCAAACGGAATTATAATTTCAATAGCCTCACAAACCAATGTAAATTGTTTCGAAAATAATACAGGTGCAGTTACCGTTTTAGCAAGTGGTGGAACGGGAATATTGACATACTCTTGGGATACAATTCCAGTACAGACTTCGTTAAATGCAACAGGATTAATTGCAGGAACTTATCATTTGACCGTTACAGATGCTAAGAATTGCTCGAAGGTTCAAACAGTAAATATTACGCAACCCGACGATATTGGTATAACTACTGATTTAGAAAAAGACATTACTTGTTTTAATGCTGCCAATGGTGAAATTAAAATCACAATCACTGGCGGTACATTAAATTACAATTATGCTTGGACGAAAGATGGAATTTCTTATGCAACCACCGATGATATATCCAATTTAAGTCCCGGAATATATAAAGTAACCGTATCGGACGCTAATAATTGCAACCCAAAAACTGCGACATTTACCATAACAGAACCACCTGTATTAGCGGTTAGCCTAATCAGTCAAACTAATATATTATGCTATGGAGAGTCTACAGGAGCGATACAGATTGCAGTAGTTGGAGGAACACCTACACTTTCGGGCTATAGCTTTGCTTGGACTGGACCTAACGGATTTACAAGTTCCAATAAAAATCTCACTGCTATTTCAGCTGGAACTTATAATGTACAGGTTACTGATAACTCAGGTTGTTCTAAAGTATTAAGTGTTACACTAACCCAACCAACTGCCATTGTTTTGTCAGCCACAACCACACCAATAATCTGTTATGGTTCTAATGATGCTTCTATACGTCTTGTTATAAATGGAGGTCTTGCACCCTATCGAATAGTGTGGAGTAATCTTGGCAGCGGCACGTTTCAGGATAATCTTACGGCTGGTGATTATCTAATCACCATTACAGATTCAAATAATTGTGTAAAAACACTGAATGTAAATATCCCCGAAGCCCCCATTTTTACGATCAATCCTGTAGTTAAAAACATTTCTTGTTTTGGTGCCCAAGATGGTAGTATAAATCTAAATATTATTGGAGGGATTGCTCCTGTAAAATTGGTTTGGGATGATAGTTCAGTAGCTGGAAATGTTAGAAACAATTTGAAACCAGGCTCTTACACCGTAACTATCGTGGATGGTAAGCCTTGCGCAATCAAAAAAACTTTTATAATATTAGAACCTCAACCTTTAATTTTATCCGCTAATACTACCAATGCCTTTGATTGTGACAATGCCAATAGTGGTACAATAAATCTTCTGGTTGCTGGAGGGACACCACCTTTTACGTATTCTTGGTCAAATGGATCTACAACTGAGGATTTAGTGAATATTCCAGCAGGAAATTATCTGGTTACAGTAACTGATAGCAGAGGCTGTTCAAAACAGGCGCAATATAGCATCAATCGACCGCCACCTATCGTTATTGGAGTGGCAACCAAAACAGAATTTGATTGTGAAACCAAATACGTTAAACAAAACTTTGTAGCCCAAGTTTCGGGTGGGGTTCCGCCTTACCAATTGTCTTGGTCCAATGGAACGGTCAGCGGTTCAAATAATGAAATAATGAATACCAGTCAAAACGGAACGGCAATATTATATGTAACTGATGCCTTGGGCTGTAAAGCAAATTACTCCTTCAATGTTAAATTGCAGTCTCTTGGAACACCATCATTTAATGTAACATCATATTCTTATTTAACGTATGGTAGTTATTCTATAATGGATCCAATACAGTTTACCAATACCGCTACTGGTGATTACATCAGTATGATTTGGGACTTTAGCGACGGTAGCTTTTCAACAGATCTAAATCCAGTACATACCTTCATAAATCCAAAAGAATATACGGTAACACAAACAGTTACTTATCCGTTTGGATGCATCTATGTACAAAAAATTAGTTTTATCGTTGAAAAGGGGTATGTGTTGGTTGTTCCCACTGCTTTTACACCCAACAACGATATTGTCAATGATACATTCAGACCTGTGGCGAAGACCTTAAAAAATGTTCGCCTGGATATTTATGACACCTGGGGTTCACTTATTTATTCAGAAACCGGAGACACATTGAAAGGGTGGGATGGTAAAATAAAAGGCCAGAATGCGGAGAATGGTAATTATTATTGTAAAGTTAGCGCAGAAACTTTTTATGGAACTATTGTCACTGAAAATCACCCTTTTGTAGTAATAAAATAATCAACAACAGAGAATGAAATTAAAATTTGCTTTGTATATCCTGTTAACTTCCATATTTATTACAGAAGTTAACGCACAAGATCCTGTTTTTACACACTATTATTTTGTCCCTGAAACGCAGAACGGCGCGTTTACAGGAACCGTAAACACGTTAAACACCGGAATTTTACACCGAACACAGTGGCCCGATGGAGTTAGAAGAGTGGATACTGATTATGCCTTTATCAATGGTTCCATTGGGAATTTATCAGAAGATTCCCGTCCGAATGATTCAAATCTTCAAAATATTGGAATCGGTATCACCGTACTAAATCAGTATGAGGCTTTTACAAACTATAATTACACTCAAATTAACGGTGTGTTTTCGCTAAATCTTGACTTAGATAATTTTTATTCCGGATTAAGAATGATTTTAGGAGTAGAAGGGGGTTATGGAACTAAAAATTTTAATTTCAAAAGCCTTTTGTTTGAAGATCAAATTAATAGTAACGATGGTAGTATTGGTGATGGTAGTTCAGATCCAAGTCTTATAGGTCTACAAAATAAAATAGATTTCTTAGATATTTCATCTGGTCTTTTACTTTATACCGATGATTTTTGGCTCGGAGCTTCAGTGAAGCATCTCAATACTCCCAATATTGCCTTCGACTCTCAAGGTAAGCTCCCTTTAGATATGAACATTACTCTTCAGAGTGGATATGCATTTAATCTGGACAGTAATCCCGCTTTATCATTTTTACCGAATGATTCCAAATTAGTACTTACATCAAATTTCATGAAACAAGGACAATATAATCGATTGGATTTTGGTAGTATTGTTCATTTTAATCCATTTATTCTGGGAGTCATTGCTGCAACAAATCCTATGATTAAAAGTAGTGAAAGCCATATACTTACTTCAGTAAATCTAATTGGTTCTATTAAAATATATAACTTCACTTTTGGATATTCCTACGATGTAAGTACATCAAAAATAAAAAATACCCAAGGAGTTCATGAGTTTTCGCTTACTTGGCAGATAGGTAGGGAATGTCATAGTTGTAATAATTATTTAGCAAGAAGACCCTGGGGTAGGAATTATGATGATTAACATTTTAAAAGAAAAAACAATCAAACGAATTAATCATACTACAATCTTCTGCAACAATTAAAATTCTGAAAATTTGGTTGAAAGAGACGCGGTACACATGAAAACTACATTGCATGTTTGCAGTGTCTGTATCATACTTAAAGAATTATCAGCTCAATTCATAAAATTCGTCACTTCGGTGCTCACTGGAGTAATCAGAGTGCGATGTTTTTTGAATTATTTCCAATAAAAAACCCTAACATAATGATGTTAGGGTTTTTGCTTTGGTAGCGAGACCGAGATTTGAACTCGGGACCTCAGGGTTATGAATCCTGCGCTCTAACCGACTGAGCTATCTCGCCATAATTAGGGAAAAACCTTCCCTGAATGCGGGTGCAAATATAAAAATAAAAATATTGGATGCAACTATATTTTTAATAAAAAAATATATTTTTAAAAACACTTTTTTTATGTAGTTATATTCTATATATTTCCGAAAAATTAAATGTAGGTCATGGATCAAAAAGTACGTTACGAAATCGAGTTTCCCATAAATTCTTCTCCACAATTATTGTATCAGTATATCTCTACTCCATCAGGTTTGTCTGAATGGTTTGCAGATAATGTAAACTCTCGTGGTGAATTTTTTACTTTTATTTGGAAGGATTCCGAAGAAAAAGCAAGGCTTGCCTCTAAGAAAGCAGGTGAGAAAGTAAAATTCAAGTGGGTCGACGAGAATAGTAAAGACACGGAGTACTTTTTTGAATTGCATATTTTAGTAGATGAACTCACTAAAGACGTTTCTTTAATGGTAGTAGATTTTGCTGAAAAAGACGAGGTAGACGAGGCCACATTACTGTGGGAAAATCAAATATCGGATCTTAAACATCTAATAGGATCTGTATAGTAAAATCATATTTTATGACTTATATTTGCCTTGAATAAAATTTAGGGCTTCTTTATGATTAATTTTAATGGAACTATTGTGTCTCAGGACACCAATGTATTGTTTCAAAACCGTGCTTTTCTATATGGTGACGGTGTTTTTGAAACAGTTAAAATAGTAAATAATACAATTCTTTTTCTAGAAGATCATTATTTCAGGTTAATGTCTTCTATGCGGGTGGTACGTATGGAAATCCCAATGAATTTCACCATGGAATACCTGGAGGAACAAATTCTCTCTTTAGTAAAAAAAACGGGTCTCTCTCTTTCCTCCCGAGCCAGAATTACAGTATATAGAAACGATGGCGGGTATTATTTGCCGCAAAATAATACGGTTTCTTTTTTGATTCATTCAATAGCGCTTGAGAACACTTTGTATTCAATTGAAAAGAAAGAATATGAAGTAGATTTATACAAAGACTTCTATATCACAAAACAATTGCTATCGTCGATCAAAACGACTAATAAAATTATCAATATAACAGGAAGTATTTTCGCTAATGAAAATGGCTTGGACAATTGCTTAGTACTTAATGATAGCAAGAATGTAGTAGAAGCATTGCAGGGGAATATCTTTATGCTAATGGGTGATAAATTGATTACGCCGCCGGTTTCTGAGGGGTGTTTAAACGGCGTTATGAGAAAACAGATTTTAAGTCTGGCTAAAAAAATAGAAACTTTAGAGGTTGTCGAGGAAGTGATCTCTCCGTTTGACCTGCAAAAAGCGGATGAATTATTTATAACGAACGTAATAAAAGGCATTCAACCCATAACGCGATACCGCAAAAAAATATTTACGACTCACGTATCGACTCAATTATTAGAAAAACTCAACGAAATAGTCCGAAATGCTTAATTTAGGTATGGATTTTCTGGAGCATTAGACCAGATTAGGTATTCGCCGCCTAATTCCATAATCTGTTCTTTCCAGAAATGAGTGGCTGATGTTCCAATTATTTTGTTTTCATAGCTGTTTGCCGTTATAATCCAGGAGTGACTTTCCATTTCGCTCTCTAGTTGGTTTTCATGCCAGCCGGTATATCCTAAAAAGAATCGGATATTGTCTTTGCTTATCTCTCCTTTATTGATGAGCTCTTTAGTTGCTTCAAAGTCACCACCCCAATATATTCCGTTAGATATTTCAATGCTATTTGGAATTAATTCAGGGATATTATGAATGAAATACAAGTTGTCTTGTTCTACTGGACCACCATTATAAATCTTAAATCGTGCCGCTATCTCCGGAATTAAATCGTGGATAGTGTACTTTAAAGGTTTATTAATTATGAACCCTACGGATCCTTCTTCATTATAATCAGCTAATAAAATTACCGATCTATTGAATGATAAATCCCCAATTATCTTAGGCTCTGCTATAAGCAAATATCCTTTTTTTATCTTATCTGTTATCATCGGATTAGATTTTTCATTAAATTTAGGTTTTTTATTTTAAGGGCGCCATATAAAATCGTTGAAACGTATAAAAAAACCTTCCAGATGGAAGGTTTTATTATATTTAGGAAGGATAAAAATTAGTTTACTGCACCTTCTAATTCTGCTCCAGCTTTAAATTTCACTACATTCTTAGCAGCGATTTGAATAGTTTTTCCTGTTTGAGGATTTCTACCGTCTCTTGCAGCTCTGGCAGATACTGACCATGATCCGAAACCTACTAAAGATACTCTTCCACCTTTTTTCAAAGTTCCGCCTACGTTACCTAAAAATGACTCTAAAGCTAATTTTGCTGCAGCTTTTGTAATTCCTGCATCAGCAGCGATAGCATCGATTAATTCTGATTTGTTCATAATAATTAGTTATTAATTGTTGGTTAAAAAAAATTGTTAATACACAAATTTAGTAGGAAATACGTTCCTTGCAAGCGTTTTGTGTTAATTTAGAGTATTTTGTTGATAACTTATTTTTTTTGTTGATAAAGTAAAGATTGTTTCTTGTTAAAGTGTATGAGGTGCCCTTTTTGTTGGTGTTAATAGACTTTTGCGTCAACAGAAAATACAATCCCGTTCAGAAATTCAGAAGTATTCATTTTCTTTTTGCCTGGAAACTGTAGAGTAAGTATTTGGATAAATCCTTTTTTTACAGCTACCCTCATTTCTTTTTTGGTGCAAATTAAACTCCCGACAGCATAATTATGTTCCTCAGTGATTATTTTGGCTTCGTATAGCTTTACATTCCACTCTTCACTCTTGTCGCCAAAGTAACTCCAAGCCGCTGGGTACGGACTCAAACCTCGGATCAGATTGTTTATTTCCTGCGCTGATTTTGTCCAGTCTATTTTGCAATTCTCTTTGTTGAGTTTGTAGGCTGTTTTGATATCGTTGGTGTCTTTTTGAATCACTGTCGATACACTTCCTTTTTCGATCAGCGCCAAAGTGTCAATAACGGCCTTGCTTCCTAATTCCATTAATCGGTCATGCAAATGTCCCGCATTTTCGGTTTCATCAATTGGAATTTCCGAACTTAAAATCATTGCGCCTGTATCAATTTTATCATCGATAAAAAAAGTGGTGATACCAGTTTTAGTTTCTCCATTAATGATTGCCCAGTTTATGGGTGCCGCGCCGCGATAATTCGGCAGGAGCGAAGCATGAAGATTAAAAGTGCCTAAAGAGGGCATTTCCCAAACTACTTTTGGCAGCATTCTAAACGCAACTACAGTTTGCAAATTAGCATTCAACGCTTTTAATTCAGCTAAAAAAGTTTCGTCTTTTAAGTTTAAAGGCTGCAATAAAGTTAGATTATTGGCTAGTGCGTATTCCTTTACTGCTGAGTATTTTAATTTTTGTCCGCGACCTGCAGGTTTGTCTGCAGCAGTAATGACACCTACGACTTCGTAGTTGTTTTTAAGTATCGTGTCTAATATTCCCACGGCAAATTCGGGCGTACCCATAAAAACTATTCGTAATTTTTTCATTATGATCGTAAAGTATATTTATTATTTGGTTTAACCAAAATTGTGTTGTTTTCTAGTAAATCCTGAAGTACAAAGATAACTTCGTCTGGACTATTTTTAGTTTTATTTTGAATGTCTCTTGAGTTTAAATCTTCTGCTTGTAATAACGCAATTATTTCTTTGGAAAGTACCGATACCTCTTTTTTCTTTATTTTTTTAGTAATGCAAAAGGAGCAAACGCCGCAATCAACGGTTGTTTTTTCGCCAAAATAATTTAGAATCAACTTATTTTTGCATACTTTTTTTTTACTTATATACTGAATTACGGATTGAAGCTGTTCTTTTTTTAACTGATTTTGATTTTCTAAATGCTTCGAAACTCGATTGATGGTTCTGTCATCTTCCCGAACTTCATTGAAAATTAATGTGGCGTCATTATTTTTCGAATGGTACTCTATAATTTTCTTTTCTTTTAATTTATGTAAAACAGCCTGAATTTCAGTTTCCTTATGGTTTGATTTTTTAGCAATCAGTTGCAGGTTGAATGCTGTTTGCATTTCGTAAATTCCCGGATACGTGCGCAAAATGGCTAAAATAATTTCCTCGTCATTTGGATTTAAACTCATATACCGAATCACTTCTTTGGAGGGAATAAGAAACTGCATGGTGATTTTTTCTGAAAATTCTTGAGACAGGCTAATAATTCCTTGTCGGTCCAGGAATTGCATTGCATGGTACGTTTTTAAGGTTGGGAATTCATATTTTAAACAAAAATGATGTAAATTGAAGGTAAACTGTTCATTGATTCCTTCTCCGTAAGCGATTTGAAAATAGTTGCAAAGCTTGACATACATGAGATTCAAAAACTTTTTATCAGGAAGAATAGTGATAAATTGGCTTTGAGCCTGAATGATGTCAGAGGGACTGGTTAATAAAACCGCAAAAGCTCTTTCTCCGTTTCTACCCGCACGTCCGGCTTCCTGATAATAATTTTCCATATTTTCCGGAAGCTGAATGTGAATGACCGTTTTTACATTGGCTTTGTCAATTCCCATTCCAAAAGCATTGGTTGCCACAATAACCTGTACATCCTCATTCATCCAGGACTCCATGTTTTTATCTTTTTCTTTGGACGAAAGTCCGCCGTGATAATACGTAGCTTTAAATCCTAATGAATTCAATTGAGAGGAAATATCCAGACACGATTTCCTGTTTCGTACATATATTATGGAAGGTTGTGGATTTTTCTTCAGGATTTGTTCGATTCGGAACAGTTTATCCTCGACCTCAAAAATCATATAAGCAATATTTTCTCTGGCAAATGATTTTTCAAAAATCTGTGGTTTATGTAGTCCCAGTTCTGCGATGATATCTTTTTTGACTCTTGGCGTTGCAGTAGCGGTCAAGGCTAAAAACGGGACTGTTGGAAAATGCTTTTTTAGTTCTGAAATTTTTAAATAAGCTGGTCGGAAATCATGTCCCCATTGGGAAACGCAATGCGCTTCATCGATTGTGATTAAATGGATGGGAAGATTTTTTATTCGTTCTAAAATCCAATCGGATTGAAGACGCTCTGGCGATAAATAAAGGAATTTGTAATTTCCGAATTGGCAATTGTCCAATAAATCAATCATTTCTTCGGATCGAATTCCGCCTGTCAGCGCTATGGCTTTGATGTTTCGCTGTTGCAAATTGGCGACTTGATCTTTCATGAGCGCTACCAATGGCGAGATAACCAGGCAAATGCCTTCTTTCATCATTGCCGGAATCTGGAAACAAATTGATTTTCCACCGCCGGTTGGCATCAATGCAAAAGTATCTTGACCACTTAAAACGGAATCGATGATTTCCTTTTGCAGTGACCTGAATTTGTTGTGCTTCCAATATTTTTGAAGAATAGCTTCTGCTTCTTGCATAGAGTATAGATTTCATTTCATTGAAAAACAGTCCAAAGCATAGATCCTAAACCTGCAGACTATCTGGAAATTTCATCTAAGATAAAAAGAATTCGGTTATCCATCGTATCTTTTGGAACTTCTATGAGTTTGTACCCATAATTTTCATAGGTTTCAGTGAGATGATTGTAGATGAGTTTCGCTTGTTCGAAGTTTTCATAACGTTCGTGGTCGCTGATATAAATTTCTTCCCAAGGTGGGAGTATGAATATTTTTGAGTAGGTGTGTTCGCGGCAAGCCGTATCAAAAGTAGCAGGATAACTATCGCCTATGTAATGCATATAGGCCAAAACATCCGGAATTCCTCTGTCTATAAATACAATATCGTGGATTTCTTTAGAAGCATTTTGAAATTGTTTTTTTCTTCCTTCAAGAAGCAATTCGCTGAATAACAGTGGTTTTTCTAGGAATAATTGCTCGATTCCTTGTTTTTTTGCTTCCAATGTTACTTCCCGGGAAATTTCGGGATAACAACAATGTCCCTGAGCTATCAATCCATCGATGATAGTAGTTTTACCGGTTCCTGGACCGCCAATGATAACTATAATTTCTTTCTGCACTTTTAAAAAATAAGGGGCAAATTTACTTAAACTTATTGGGATTTGAAAAAATCATTGCGGTTAAAGTGCGATTAGACAAAAAATCATATTTCAAAATTCATAATTCACGTTTGAAACCGTATATTTGCCTTTATTTTTAAATAAAAAATGGATAAGAAGACGGAAGAATTTTACGATAGATTAAAAGTAGAGTTGGATATGAGCAATACATGGCCAGCAGAATATTTATTTAAATTTATTGTGCCAACAGAAAGTGATAATGTAGAACGTGTTGAGTTGGCTTTTGATTGTATGGGAGCAGTTATCAAAACCACAAAATCCAAAACAGGCAAATTTACCAGTATATCTGTTGATGTGACTGTGAAAGATGCACAAGAAATAGTAGATAAATACCTAGAAGTCTCTACAATAAAAGGCATTGTTTCTCTTTAGATATAAAAAAATTGGGATGGGTGTTCGAATGATTCCACTATTCGAAAAAGAAAACACGTAAATCAAAAAAATATATACATTCAAATATGAATTCAAAATATAGTAAAGAAAATGCGAACGATGTAGTGCATCATTTGGAATACAATGCAGAGCGATCGCATTTGATTATTCCGGAGTACGGGCGTCATTTGCAAAAATTAATTGATCAGGCAACTAAAATTGAAGATGATGTAGAACGCAATAAAGCGGCAAAATACATTATTCAGGTCATGGGTAGCTTGAATCCGCATTTGCGTGATGTTCCTGATTTTCAGCACAAATTATGGGATCAAATTTTCATAATGTCTGATTTTAAACTAGTGGCGGATTCGCCCTACCCAACTCCATCTCGCGAAGTCTTGCAGCTGAAACCGGATGTGTTGAGTTATCCTCAGAATTTTCCTAAATACAGGTATTACGGCAACAACATAAAATACATGATTGACGTGGCCAATAAATGGGAAGATGGCGATATGAAAAGTGCCTTGGTGAAAGTAATTGCCAATCACATGAAAAAATCATATTTGAGTTGGAACAAAGACACAGTAAAAGATGATGTCATTTTTGAACATTTATTTGAACTCTCTGATGGCAAGTTGAATTTGATTCAAAGTTCAGAGGAATTATTAAATACCACTGATTTATTACGAACCAATAAGCGGGTTTCGAATAAAATATTGCCGGTAGGACAACCCAAAATTCTTAGCAATAAGAATACAAAAACAGGAAAACCAAATCCGATTCACAAGAACCAAAATAGGAAACCTTTGTAAGTCAGTTATAAATTGGAGTTATAAGTTTTGAATTTTGTTCTATTACTTTTAGCTCGTAACTTTTTAACTCATAACTAATAATTTATAACTCATAACTGTAAAAAATGGGAATTTTCAAAATAGAAGGTGGCATCAGTCTAAAAGGAGAAATCACGCCACAAGGGGCAAAAAATGAAGCGTTGCAAATTTTATGTGCCGTTCTTTTAACACCTGAAAAAGTAATTATCAATAATATTCCTGATATTATTGACATCAATAAACTAATTACGCTTCTAGGAAATTTAGGAGTAAAAATTCAAAAAAATGGATCAGGCTCGTATACTTTTCAAGCTGATGAAGTGAATATAGAGTATCTGGAAACCGAAGCATTCAAGAAAGAAGGCGGTTCTTTAAGAGGTTCTATTATGATTGTTGGGCCACTTTTGGCACGATTTGGAAAAGGATATATCCCAAAACCAGGTGGTGATAAAATAGGCCGCCGAAGATTGGATACGCATTTTGAAGGATTCATCAATCTGGGCGCTAAATTTCGTTACAACAGAGAAGATCATTTTTATGGCGTTGAAGCACCAAAAGGATTAAAAGGGGCCGATATGTTATTAGACGAAGCCTCCGTAACCGGAACCGCAAATATTGTTATGGCTGCCGTTTTGGCCAAAGGAAAAACAACAGTGTATAATGCAGCTTGTGAACCTTACTTGCAACAATTGTGTAAGATGTTGAACTCTATGGGAGCTAAAATAACTGGAGTTGGGTCTAACTTATTGACTATTGAAGGAGTTGAAAGTTTAGGTGGTTGCGAGCATAGAATTCTTCCAGATATGATTGAAATTGGGAGCTGGATTGGCCTGGCTGCAATGACAAAATCAGAGATTACAATAAAAAATGTCAGCTGGGACAACCTTGGTGTTATTCCTACGACCTTTAGAAAACTTGGAATTACGCTGGAACGTCGTGGCGATGATATATACATTCCTGCTCACGTAGATGGATATGAAGTAAAAACAGATATTGACGGTTCTATTTTGACAATTGCTGATGCACCTTGGCCCGGATTTACTCCGGATTTATTGAGTATTGTGCTTGTAGTTGCCACTCAGGCAAGAGGTGATGTTTTGATTCACCAAAAAATGTTTGAAAGCAGATTGTTCTTTGTGGATAAATTGATTGATATGGGAGCAAAAATTATGTTGTGCGATCCGCATAGAGCAGTTGTGATGGGGCATGATTTCAAATCGCAGCTCAAAGCCACCACAATGTCATCACCGGATATTCGTGCGGGAATTTCATTATTGATTGCTGCGCTTTCCGCAAAAGGAACGAGTACAATTCAAAACATTGAACAAATCGACAGAGGATACGAACGTATTGACGAACGATTGAGAGCTATTGGTGCAAATATTGTACGTGCATAAATAACATAAATCATAAAAATTTTCGTTTAAGTAAGCCAGAAAGAATTTAAATCTAAAATTTAATTCGGTTTACTTAAACGATTTTACTTTTATTTCATCTTTAAACAAAGCGCATGTCAAGCGAACAAACAGCGATCAAGGCGACTTATTTTAGCATTATAGGGAATACTTGCCTGGCTATTATTAAAGGGTTGGCCGGTTTTTTCGGAAATTCGTATGCACTAATTGCAGACGCAATTGAATCAACGACTGATATTTTTGCTTCTTTTTTGGTGTTGTTCGGAATTAAATATTCCAACAGGCCAGCGGATAAAAATCATCCGTACGGACATGGTAGAGCAGAACCTTTGATTACTTTTCTGGTGGTAGGTTTTTTGATTACTTCGGCCACAATTATTGCCTATGAAAGTATTGTAAATATTGGAACGCCACATCAATTACCAAAACCATGGACATTACTCGTTCTGGCTGCAATTATTATTTGGAAAGAATATTCGTTTCGACTGGTGATGAAAAGAAGCATTCAAACCAATAGTTCCTCACTACGAGCTGATGCTTGGCACCATCGAAGTGATGCCATAACTTCTGTGGCGGCATTTGTTGGAATTTCGATTGCCTTGATTTTAGGGGATGGTTACGAATCTGCGGATGATTGGGCTGCACTTTTTGCTTCGGGATTCATACTTTATAACAGTTACCTTATTTTTAGACCCGCTTTGGGCGAAATAATGGACGAACATTTATACGACGATTTAATAGCTCAAATCCGAATGGTTTCCATTCAGGTTGACGGAATTATCGATACCGAGAAATGTTTTATTCGAAAAGCCGGCATGCAATATCATGTAGATTTGCATGCTACTGTTGATTCAAATATTACCGTGAAAGAAGGACACGATCTGGCTCATAAACTAAAGGATACTTTGCTAGAGGAAATTCCGGAATTGGGACAGGTGTTGATTCATGTGGAACCAAATGATTAATATTGTGGTGTATGATAAAACTAAAAAAGGCACCAAAACTATTTTCGAGTGCCTTTTTTTAATTCGTTATGTTTTTGTCACATCGAGTGCAGTCGAGATGCCGTTATATTTTCCGACTGTACTGCAACTGACAAATAGATTCTTTTTTACTCCAATATATTCAAAAATTTGAGCCCAAATACTACGCCGTCTCCTTGAAATCCATTTTGGTACGAACGAACATAATCGATACGGAGCATTTTAAATTTACCAAAACCTAAATTGTCTAACCCAACTGTAATTTCAGTATAAGGTTTGTTGTTTGGCGTAGACAGCGCGTGAGCACCCAGTGTCAAAGTTGATTTTAGTTTGTTTAATAAAGGTATTTTATTCATGATATAGCCTTTGTCGTTGTATTCCGAATGGGCTTCAAAGTAGCTGTCATTCGTACTGTTAGAGTAATACGGCAGTAAGTTAAATACATTCAAATAGCGCGCTGACTGCCCAATGTGGGTTTGATTGCCATTAAAATGCTTGTAATCTATAAAAGCAATGTTATCTGCATTCAGAAACTTTCCCGCTTTTAGATTCAACCCTAAAACACCTTTATTTTTCAATGTCAAATCATACGTTAATCGGCTATTGAAATGGTCAAACTCATACTTCTTTTCATTAGCCGCAATTGCTTTTTCATAGCCTAAATAAAGAGTTGGATATTTTTCATTTCGGATGTTAAATTTTCCATCGGGACGGGAGGAATATTTGTTTCCAAAATTGATTTTTGCTAGCACATTAATTTTCGTCAAATGGTGTTTTTCAAAACCGGGAGTGGTGAAATCATTTGGCACCAACGGATTATTCGAAGTGTATAATTCGTCCTTGTTAAAAAAAGAAAAATCCGTATTGTTGAATACTGGTTTGCGTTGCTGGTATTCTATCTTTCCATTGAGATTCACGCCATTTGCAACATCTTGGCTGTAGCCAATTGCCGCTGATTCCAGATTATACAACTTCATAAAATTGTTCTTGAATGCTAGGGAACTGATTGTGTTTATTACTTTACTGATGGGTTCATTCGGATTAAATTGCTTTACAGAACTGCCCCCTGTCATATATAAAGTGGCATAATTCTGATTGTTGAACCGGTGGATAAATTGTCCAGTGACACGCAAACGATCTTCGGCAAAACCGTAATTGAGTTTTGTACTTATGGAAGTGTAGATTCCTTTACTTTCCTGATTTTTCCAGTTGGTGTATTTAAATCCCGAGTCAAAATTATATCCTTGTACCGTATTGAAACTCAATGAACCAAGATTTAATAATCCTTCATAACTAAAACTGTGTTTTTTGCTACTGTTTTTATAGGTGTAGCCGCTCAGTAGCTTCAAGATTTTGAACTTGTTCTCTTTTGTGTCTACTGAATCTAGGTATTTTTCGGAATTTCGGACCTTGTAAATGCTGTCTTTTCTAGCATAATCCATGCTTTCTTCACTTGTTAAGGGAATGGGCCTGTTGGTAGTCCAGAATAAGCTGTCTTTTTTATTGGCATTTATTTCGATTCTCGTAATTTCATTTGTAAATGTTTTGGGTGCAAAAGCATTTATGAATTCATAATTGCTATACACGTAATTGTATTTTCCGGTAAATTTTATCCCAAAAGCACCTGCTGTGATTTCGAGACTTTGGGTATTTTTGGCCCAGATTTTATTGCTGTTGTTGTAACTGAAATTTTGTTTTAAGGTCATCACATCCAGAAATTCTTCTTTTATTCGGTAGCCTTTTATATCCAGATCAACGGCGTAAATCGCCCAGGAGTCTTCCACTATATAAATGTACCCTTCAAAAACGGGTTCACTGTCGCGCTTTGCAATCACTTTTATTTTGTTGATCATGTTTGTATTCTCGTCAAAAAAAGTGCTTTCTAAGGTGTAATTATAGTAGTTGAACGCGTTGTTCGCTATTGGAGAAATCATTTGGACACTAAAATCGATGGTGTTGTCATAAAAATCGTAGAATGAAGATGTAGCCGTATTGTAGCTGTAGCCATTGTCTCTGCCACTTACTTTTGAGGCAGTAACTACTTCTTTTAAGTTATTGGGTTTCTCAAATGCTATTTTTGAAAACGTTTCAGATAAGGAAATAATTCCGGTTCCGGTAGAATCCAGTGCGCCATCAAGATCACCAATTTTTTGGCCTAATATTTTTTTTGGGGCATTTTTTAGTTTAAAAATACCGCGGGAATAAAAGTTAGCGTTGAATCGATTTGTTTTTTTGGTGTTTTGTTTTCTGCTGGCAATGGCACTTTTTATTATCGCTAAAGCCGGATTGTTTTTTTTGTTGATGATTACTTCGTTCAGCGAGAAACTTTCTTCGATCATTTTGATGTGCAACGAATAAGGGAGTTTGTCTGTTTGTATAACTACTTTCTGGGTTTTAAAACCTAAAAATTGAAAGACAACTGTTTGTTTTTCCTTTTTCTTTAAGTTGAATTCATAGTTTCCTTGCTCGTTTGAAGTGGTTCCATTATAGGTGTCCTCCTGAAAAATAGTCACAAAAGGCAAGGGATTTCCTTTTTCGTCCGAAACGGTTCCTTTAATTTGAGCAGTACTGACAAATGAAACTAATAAAAGCAGTAGAAAGTAGTATTTTTTCATGAAGGTTTTTTCTTTCACAAAAATAGAAGAAGTTACAAAAGAGCGTATTAATTATTTGTTAAAGATTTATCTAATGGCTTATTTTATTTTGATACTACAAAAATGACTGAATTGCCAGCTCATAACTCTTTAAACCAAAACCCAGAATAACACCTTTGGCATTTCCAGAAATATAGGATTGATGTCTAAAACTTTCACGGGAAAACGTATTCGAAATATGAACTTCAACCACTGGAGTGGTAACGGCTTTTACAGCGTCGCCAATTCCTATAGAAGTATGTGTATACGCTCCGGCATTTAGGATTATGCCATCAAATGAAAAACCAAATTCCTGAATTTTATCAATTAATTCCCCTTCAATGTTACTTTGGAAATAAGTAAATGCTATTGCTGGGTATTTAATTTGTAAAGTAGTGAAATATTCTTCAAAAGTTTGATTTCCGTAAACTGAAGGCTCGCGTTGACCCAGAAGATTGAGGTTCGGTCCATTGATGATACTAATTTTCATAAGTAGTTGCTATTTGTTTTTTATTTGAATATCGAATTCCCATGTGGCTTATCTGGTTTTCATTACATTTCCGATACGCTCATTTTATAATTCCTGCTTTTGTAAAAATAAAAAAACCGTTCCACTTTATAGAACGGTTTTAATAAATTTAATTTTTTATTTTTTTAGAATGTAAATCCTGCTGAAATTTGAAGAACAGAGTTCTTAACTTCTGCTTGTTTTGAAGCTTCAGTTAATCCTAACACATAACGACCTTGAAGGAAAATGTGTTTAGTTACATTTAGAGTTAAACCACCGGCTACTCCAAATTCAAAAGTTTCTGCATTTTTTACATCAAATTCATTTCTTTCACTCAATAGGAATGAAGCTTGTGGTCCAAGATCTAAACTTACTGTTTTGTTGAAATGAAATTTAGCCATAACAGGAATAGATAAATACCCTAATTCATTTTTGAACTCATCGACAGCATTTTTATACGTTGCTCCCTGAGTGGAATACAATAATTCGGGTTGTATCGAAAAACCATCTGTCAATTTAAGTTCAGCTACTAAACCCCCATGATAACTGGTAATCGCATCAGTGTTGTAATTATTACTGTTTACTGTGATATCAGTTCCTGATTGATTGGCGTAATTTAAACCCCCTTTAAACCCAAACTTGATCAATTGTGCTTGCATGTCTACTGACGCGGCAAGAAGAACTACTGCAACTAGAATTATTTTTTTCATAATTTTTTTTTAAATTAATTTAATGAGAGCATGTATTATAAACTGTTTTGTTTGATTATTATTGTTGTCTTATCTCTAATCAAAAATTAGTCCACATTTTGTTAATAGGAATAATAGTTATTTTTTTTAATTATTATTCTTGGTTAGTTTGGATTAAAATGTTACAATTGAGTGCGTTGTGTATTTATAAATTTATAATTATATTTTTTATGTGAAGAAAAATACTGTCAATTTTAAAAGTTAATTTTTTCATAAAAATCGTACAAATTATTTAGCGTTATCTACTTTCGTTCCAATAAAAACAAATCAACATGAAAAAAAATATGCTGTGCGGTATTGTCTTTTTTGCTTTTTTAGTTGCTCAAGCTCAAGAAAATGAAGTACAAATACAAGGAAATCAAGTTTCTAAAGGAAAATGGTTAATTGAAGCAAATACAGGTTTTGGGCAAAATGTAGGCAATACTTCTTTGTACTTTAAAACATCTGATGGTGTTACCGCCTATAATATAGGGGTTGAAGGGGGGTTATTTTATTAAAGATAACTTAGCAATTAAAGTGGGATAGGCTATGGCGACGATGGTGTCAGTACTCTCACGGACCCAATTGCGTATAAATTAGGATTGAAGTATTATTTTAAAAGTAAAATTCCGGTCGAGATTTCCTATAATGGTGTAGGCTTTGGCGATACAGATGCAAATCCTGCCTACATTGGTTTTCAAGCAGGATACGCTTTTTTTCTTGGCAAAAATGTAAGTATGGAACCAGGTATTCGCTACAATAATGCGGTTAACAAGTCGTTTTATGATTCAAATTTTCAATTTAATATGGGTTTTGCATTGCATTTCTAAAGTTTGCATAGTTACATTCAAAAGCCTCTCAATTTGGAAGGTTTTTTAATGAATAAAAGTGTTACTTTGTGTTTATGAATTGGACTGCTTACATAAAAAGGTATCAATCGTACTTAAAAATTGAGCGCGGTTTTTCTCACAACACAATAGAAAATTATTCGTTTGATGTACAACGATTGTGTCTTTTTTTGACTGAAAATAAAATGGAAGTTTCACCCATTCAAATTGATGAAGAAATACTTCAACAGTTTATTTACAGTGTTTCAAAAGAAGTGAATCCCCGTTCACAAGCCCGAATTATCTCTGGTCTTAAAAGTTTTTTTGGTTATTTAATGTTTGAGGACTATCGAACAGATAATCCATTAGAACTTATAGAAACACCCAAAACGGGCAGGAAACTTCCAGATATTTTATCTGTTGATGAGATCGATACTCTTATTGCAGCCATTGATTTGACCTCTAATGAAGGGGAACGCAATCGCGCTATGATGGAAACCCTTTATGGTTGTGGGCTTCGGGTTTCGGAATTAGTGGCATTAAAAATGTCCGACTTGTTTTTTGAAGAGGGTTTTATAAAAGTTACCGGAAAAGGAAACAAACAGCGCTTTGTACCTGTAGGGGATTATACTCAAAAATTCATCATTATCTACAGGGATACAAAACGAAATCAACTGAATATAAAAAAAGGTTTTGAAGATACGTTGTTTTTAAATAGAAGGGGAAGCCAATTGACAAGAGCCATGATTTTTACGATAATCAAAAATTTAGCGTCAGTCATAGCGTTACACAAAACAATTAGTCCACATACCCTGCGGCATTCTTTTGCCACACACCTTTTAGAAAACGGGGCTGATTTGCGTGCAATACAATTGATGCTTGGTCATGAATCAATCACCACAACGGAAATATACGTACACCTTGACAGAACATTTCTTACTCAGGTTCTAAATACTTTTCACCCAAGAAAGTAATATTTTTATTAGCTTAACCTGTTGGTTGTAATTAGATTTTGATGAAAATTTTCGTCAGTTCGAGTGATCCCGCTTTTAGGCGGGATTATATCGAGAACTAGAAAATTAGTATTAATAACGATTCTCGATACACGTCACTTCGAGTGCGAAGCGTATCGAGAAGTTTTGTTCCGTTTTACTCTACAAAAAACACTCGAACTGACGTTTTGAACAATTGTACCCAACGGGTTAGTTTAGTTTAGTTTAGTTGAAATTTTATAAAATTGATACTTTTTTTATGTTTGAATAAAAATAAAATCTAAATTATAATCGCATTTAAATGATATAAAAAGTAATTATGGTTTTTGATGTTCCCTAAAACGAAAATTACCAAGAGATAAATAATTTTTAAAAACCGTATTTTCAGTGCAAAAAAAAACTTCTCCATACGGAGAAGTTTTTTTGTTTCTTATAATGGGAATAAATTATTTAGCAATATTCACAGCTCTTGTTTCCCGTATTACGGTTACTTTAACTTGGCCCGGATAGGTCATTTCTGTTTGAATTTTTTGTGAAATATCAAAAGATAAGGTAGCCGCATTTTCATCCGAAACCTTTTCGCTCTCTACGATAACCCGAAGTTCTCTACCAGCTTGAATGGCATAAGCATTTTTCACACCGCTAAAGCCGTACGCTACTTCCTCAAGATCTTTTAGACGTTGTATATAAGAATCCAAGACTTGTCTTCTTGCTCCTGGTCTTGCACCTGAAATAGCATCACAAACCTGAATGATCGGGGATAGTAATGATTTCATCTCTATCTCGTCATGGTGAGCACCAATCGCATTACAAACCTCTTCTTTTTCACCGTATTTTTCAGCCCATTGCATTCCTAATAAAGCGTGTGGTAAATCACTTTCAGCATCTGGAACTTTACCAATATCGTGCAATAAACCAGCTCTTTTAGCCAGTTTTACGTTTAAGCCAAGTTCAGCTGCCATGATTCCACATAGTTTAGAAACTTCCCGGGAGTGTTGCAATAAATTTTGTCCGTAAGAAGAACGGTATTTCATGCGTCCTACTACTTTAATCAATTCAGGATGTAATCCGTGAATTCCTAAATCTATAACGGTACGTTTACCCACTTCTATAATTTCATCGTCAATTTGTTTGGCAGTTTTTGCTACTACTTCTTCAATACGAGCGGGGTGAATTCTTCCGTCAGTCACTAATTTATGTAGTGCCAAACGTGCAATTTCTCTTCGAACCGGATCAAAACAGGAAAGGATAATCGCCTCCGGGGTGTCATCTACAATGATTTCTACTCCTGTAGCTGCTTCCAGTGCACGGATATTTCTACCTTCACGGCCTATGATTCGTCCTTTTACATCATCAGATTCAATGTTGAATACTGAAACGCAATTTTCTACTGCTTCTTCGGTTCCAACTCTTTGAATGGTGTTGATGATTATTTTCTTAGCCTCTTGTTGTGCTGTAAGTTTCGCCTCTTCAATCGTGTCTTGTATGTGAGACATTGCTTTGCTTTTAGCCTCGGCTTTAAGTCCTTCAATCAATTGATTTTTTGCTTCCTCTGCGGATAAGCCGGAGATTACTTCCAATTGTTGCAATTGACTCTTATGAAGTTTGTCCACTTCAGCCTGTCTTTTGTCTAAAACGTCTATTTTAGAGTTGTATTCTACCGTTTTTGCTTCAAAATCATCATTTACTTTTTTAGCTTTTGATAATTCATTTGAAATTTGAGATTCTTTGTCCCGAACTCTTTTTTCTATTTCAGCGACTTTTTTATCACGAGAAAGGATCACTTGCTCATGTTCTGATTTTAATTCAATAAATTTTTCTTTCGCTTGAAGAATTTTATCCTTCTTTATATTTTCAGCTTCAAGATTGGCATCTTTAAGAATCGATGCGGCTTCTTTTTTTGAATTCTTAATCAAGTTAGAGATATTGCTTTTTTCTATCATTTTTGCGATGGCAAAACCGCCTGCAATACCTATAATTCCCGTAATAATAATCGTTAATATGTTGTCCATGTTTGTTAAAATTTATAAATAAAAAAGCCTACATTAGTTGTGTTGAATAAACTCGGAAAGACAAGTTTTGAGCTAACTCACTGTTCAAGTTTCCTCGCCGGGGCGTGGCATGCTTTAGTAGTGATGATTTGCTCATTCTAAATTGTTAGTGTTGAGTTTACCAAATGTGAACTAATGTAGGCAGTATCTTAGTTTTTGTAAAGAACGTTTATTTGTCGAGATATTGATCTAAAACCGCATTGATTTTTTTAATTCTTTCAATGGTTTCTTCTCCATCAATTGCATTATCAATTTGTTTTTGTTCCGTTTGTGAGGCAAATTGCAGGGCACACATTGCTAAAACATCCTGCTTATCACGAACGGCATAGTTTTCTTCAAATTGCTTTATCATTTTATCAATTTTTTTTGAAGCACTTCTCAGTCCTTCTTCCTGTGAAAGATCAACCGTTAACGGGTAGACTCTGTCTGCAATTGATATTTTAATTTTAAGCTTTTCGTCCATATCTTTTATTAGTCTGATAGCTGGGCTATACAATAATCAATTTCGCGAATTAATGAATTTATTTTAAACTTGGTATCTCTTTTATTATCGTCACTGCCTAGTAATGCATTCGCTACTTTGAGTGTTTCATACTGCGTTTTTAAGGCCTCAATCTGTTGTGATTGAGTTAGTATTATAGATGCAGTTTTTGTTAATTCGTTTCTTAAATCTTGATTGTTTTGTTCCAAACTTTTCATTTTTATGAAAAGTTTTTCAACTTTATTTTCAAGAGTATCAATAATTTCTGCAATTGCACTCATTATATATTCTAATTCATTACATAATCATACAAAGTTAGTATTCCTTTTTAATTTTGCAATATTTTATTATTTTTTTTGCATTTATTTAGTTAAATAACAGTTAAACAATTGATTAGGAACTGTTTTTTTTTAGAACTGTTTTTGCATACTTTTTTTTTACCTTAGCAAAAATGTAAACAATGAAATTTTCTCTTTATTTAGTATTTTTTTGCAACTTTGTTTTTGCGCAAGCGGAGTATCCAAAAGATTATTTTAGGTCTCCATTAGACATCCCGATGCAATTGTCAGGGAATTTTGGAGAATTGCGACCCAACCATTTTCATGCAGGATTTGATTTAAGAACCCAGCAAAAGGAGGGTTTCAAGGTGTATGCAGTAGCCGATGGGTATGTGTCCAGAATAAAAATTTCTACTTTTGGTAATGGAAAAACAATTTATATCAATCATCCTAATGGTTTTACATCCGTTTATGGGCATTTAAAAATGGCCAATGGTGCTATTGAAAGCTACATCAAAAACAGCCATTATAAAGAGGAATCCTTTGAAATTGAAATGTTTTTTAAACCCGATGAAATGCAGGTTCAAAACGGGGATGTTATCGCTTTTTCTGGTAATACAGGATCTTCTCAAGGTCCTCATCTGCATTTTGAATTTCGAGATTCCAAAACGGAGTTCATAATCAACCCCATGCTTTTTGGCTACGATACATATTTAAAAGACACTAAAAAACCAATTGTTTCAGCCGTTTACGTGTACCCTTTAGATTCAAAAACAACAGTTAACCATTCCAAACGACCAATAGCTCTCAATGTTTCGTTACAAAAAGATGGGACTTACCTGTCTGATAAAGTAACCGCAAATGGCGTGATTGGTTTTGGTATTTCCGCTTCTGATAGTGATGATGTCTCGTTTAATGTTAACGGAGTGTACAAGGTGCACTCCTTTTATAATGGGAAACCAAATTTTGGGTATGAATTCAACACCTATTCCTTTGATGAGATGCGTTACATTAATGCTTTGATTGATTATCCCAGATATAAAAAAACGCAACAACGGGTTCAGAAACTTTTTATGAAAACTCCGTATAATTTGAGCATTATTCAAGCCGATGAAAATAAAGGTGTTTTGCAAATAACGCCAAATTTAGCTTCGTTGTATCGCATTGAAGTGTCGGATTTCTTTGGAAACAAAAAAATAATAGCGATTCCTATTCAATATGATTTATTGCCAACGGTTATAAGCCCGGAACCTGCGGTGTCAAATTATTTTGTGAACGCTAACGTAGATAGCAATTTTGCTTTAGAGAACATGTCAGTTTTCTTTCCTTCGGGAACATTTTACGATGATTTTAATATGAATTTTGATGTAAAAAATGACATTTTATGGTTGCATGATGACACCGTTCCTGCCCATAGTAATTTTACTGTTTCTATTGAAGACACAAAAGCGACGGAACTGCAAAGAGAGAAAATGTTTATTGGCAGAATCGACGGAAAAGCTACAAATTACAATCCAACATACATAAAAGACAACGTATTTAGCACCAAAGTCAAAATTTTGGGAAAATATGCTTTGGTTTCTGATACCGTTGCTCCTAAAATCACCATGAATGCACCTGTAGAAGGAAAATGGATCAGTACACAAAAAACGATTCAGCTTTCTATATCCGATGATTTGTCAGGCATCAAATCATACAATGGGTATTTGAACGGAAAATGGGTATTGTTTGAATATGATAATAAAACCAGAAAAATTACTCATTATTTTAGTGATGGGATTGTTGCTGAAGGCGCCAATGATTTAAAAGTGGTAGTGACGGATAATGTAGGAAATTCAACTACCTTTGAAACGCATTTTTTTAGAAGTCAAAAATAATAAAAGCCAAACCATTTGAGCACGAATCGATTATTACCTGTATTCTTTTTTTTTCTTCTGAGTCTTACTGCAGCAGCCCAAACGGCTAGGATCAAAGGGGTGATTTTGGATGAAAACAACCAGCCTGTGGCAAGCGTAAATGTTTCGTATTCCGGTAGTGGAACAAGCTCCAATCAAAATGGATTTTATGTGCTAAAAGTTCCTGTGAATAAACAAATTACGCTTGTTTTTACACATGTTTCGCTGAAGAAAATAACGGTAACTTTTGTATTGGAACCAAAAGAGGAAAGGGAGTTCAACCCTGTAATGACGAATCGGAAGGAGCAAATGGGAGAAGTTATTATAACGGCAAATAACAGAAAACAGATCCAGGGAATTACTACAATTGAACCAGAAATGATCCGAAAAATTCCTGGGGCTAACGCCGGTGTCGAGAATATTTTGAAAACATTGCCGGGAGTAAACTCAAATAACGAATTGAGTACGCAATACGCCGTGCGTGGGGGAAATTACGATGAGAATTTAGTTTATGTGAATGAAATTGAAGTCTATCGTCCGTTTCTAATTCGGTCGGGGCAACAAGAAGGGTTGAGCTTTACTAATACGGATTTAGTGCAAAATGTTGATTTTTCAGCGGGTGGTTTTCAAGCGAAGTTTGGAGATAAATTATCCTCGGTTTTAGATATTACGTATCGAAAACCGATTAAATTTGGCGCAAGCCTTGAAGCGAGTCTTCTTGGCGGAAGCCTTTCTGTAGATGTGGTTTCCAAGGATAAAAAATGGTCTGCGGTTACGGGAGTCCGCTATCGCAACAACAGTCTTCTGGTGAATAGCCAGGAAACACAAACAAATTTCACGCCTTCCTTTGCAGACATTCAAGCCAATATAAATTATAATGCTTCGGCGAAATGGCAATGGAGTTTTTTAGGTAATATTTCCCAAAACAAATACCAGTATCAACCATTAACCAGACAAACTAATTTCGGAACTATAGATAATCCAATGCGTCTTTCTGTTTTCTATGAAGGACAGGAAAAGGATCAGTACGACACGTATTTCGGCGCGGTGAAAACAACCTATAACGTTTCGGATAATTTTACGTTGAAATTTATTGGTTCTGTTTTTCATACTTTAGAACAAGAATATTTTGATATTTTTGCCCAATATCGCTTAGGCGAAGTGGATTCCAGTATTGGTTCTGAAACCTATGGCGAAGTCGCTTTTACGAGAGGAATTGGCTCCCAGCTCAATCATGCCAGAAATGACTTAGATGCACTGATCGTTAATACGGAAATAAAAGGATTTCAGGATTGGAAAGAAAGCCAATTTGAATGGGGAATAAAGTATACACGAGAATCCATCCGAGATCGAATTATAGAGTGGGAGGTAATCGATTCAGCCGGTTTCTCGTTGAATCCACCTGTTATTGATTTGCCTAAAAACGACCAGCCCTACTCGCCTTACACAGGACCGCTAGTGCCCTACCAAGACATTCGTGCGACTAATTTTAATTCGATCAATAGATTTTCAGGCTATGGCCAATGGAGTTTGAAAAGCACTATTGGCAGGAGTGAAGTTTGGTATAATGCCGGAGTCCGGATGCATCAATGGGAAGTATCAGGTGCTACTATAATTGGTAAATCCCAAATAACGATTAGTCCCAGAGCACAATTTGCCATAAAGCCGGATTGGCAGCTCGATATGATCTTTAGACTTTCCGGAGGTTTATACCATCAACCTCCGTTTTACAGGGAACTGAGAAATGCAGATGCACTGGTGCAGCCCAATACCAAGGCGCAACAATCCATTCATTTTGTGATTGGGAATGATTTTAGTTTCACGATGTGGAATCGCCCTTTCAAACTAATATCTGAGTTGTATTACAAATCACTGTCGGATGTAAATACCTATACGATTGACAATGTGCGCATTAGGTATGTCGCTAATAATAATGCTATAGCGTACGCGCAAGGAGTAGACATTCGGTTAAACGGGGAATTTGTTCCCGGAACCGAATCATGGTTTAGTTTTGGGTATTTGAAAACAGAGGAAAATAGCAATAACCAGGGTTTTATCGCAAGACCAACAGACCAGAGATTAAAATTTGGTCTGTTGTTTCAGGATTATATGCCCAATATTCCAAGTATTAAATTGTATTTGAATTTAGTGTATAATACGGGACTGCCGGGAGGTTCGCCGTCTTATGCAGATCCTTATGCATACCAAAACCGATTGAATGATTACCGCCGTGTGGATGTAGGTTTTTCTAAAGTTTTTATAGATAACACAACAGTAAAAAAGAATACGGGTTGGTTTAAAGATTTTAAAGAGTTGGCGGTAGGATTGGAAATTTTTAATCTTTTTGACAATCAAAATGCCATTACGAATACTTGGGTTCGCGATGTATATTCTAAAAATCAGTATGCAATTCCTAATTACATGACTACCAGAGTTTTTAACGTGAAATTGAGTGCTAAATTATAGTAGTATGCGATATGTCGTATTTTAGATAAAAGTCGGACTCCATTTTAATTAGATAAATCGACAACGGAATACGATTGTCATTTTTTAAAAATGATTATATTTGAATTTTAAAGCACAGCATCATGAAAAAAATACAGATCACTCTTATAGGAATAGCCGTTCTGCTTTTGACTAGTTGTAAAGAAGAGGTTGAAAAACCTAAAGTAACTTACGATGGAACGAGCAAAGCAAAGGTAATTGCCCGAGTGGATTCTACTCAAATACAAATTGCTGACTTACCATTGCAAATGGAAGGGACGGATTATTTGATTCATCCTGTGGCCGATTTAAGTATCCGTGAAAGAGGAACTAAAGCGCGATATGGATCTTCGAGTGTAAATGATTTAAGTTTTACGATTTCTAATTATGGTGAATTTGAAATCACCGGTTTTTTGCAAAATTTAAAATTTCAAAAAGTAGATTCGGATTCCATCAGGAAATTGACAGACAAACCTGTTTTGATTCAAACAGCGACGTATTTGAAGTCCGTTGCTGATAAAACCAATAACCAGATTATGGTCTATACGATGGTCGATGTGGATACTAATAAAGATGGAAAACTAGACACAAGCGATATTAAGGCCTTGTATTTAAGTGAGATTAGCGGCAAGAAGTTCACAAAGATGTCACCCGATTTTCAGGAATTGATCGATTGGAAATTGATCGGTTCCAAAAATCGTTTGTATTTTAGGACCGTTGAAGACACTAATAAAAATGGTGAATTTGATAAAAAAGATGTCGTGAATTATTACTATATCGATTTGTCCAATAAAGAGTGGAAAATAATTGGGTATGAGCCCGTTTAGAAGCACTGATTTTAGATCAAAATATCACTTTCCAAGTCTGATTTTTCAATGGTAAAATTAAATCCCAGTTGTTTCACTAACTGAATGACCAGGTTTTTATACCAGTTTTCGGATTTGGGATGGATGTATATTTTTTCAATTAACTGATTGATGTCTACATTGATTTTTAAACCATCATTAATTTTTATATTGCTTTCTCCAATGTCCGTGATGATGCGCACTTCACCTTCATATTGAAAACTTTTTCGCTTAAACAAAAAAGGAAAAAATAGATCATCAAACGGGATGTGTTCTTTTTTGTAATCAATATAATTCACTTCCCCAATGTATTGATTAAAATTTGTTTCCGGAGCAAGTGCTTGCTGTAAACGCCCAATCGTAGATTGAATGGCTAAACCTTCACTGTTTTGCGTGAAAATTTGCCACATAGCAAATGATTCATATTCGTTGATGTGCCAGCTGCTAATCGCTACTTTTTCCCGATGTGTTTTATAGTAGTTTAAAAAGTCAGGATTGTCAATAGAAAGTTTTTTTATTTCCTCAAAAGTAGGCTCGCTAAAAGTGCCTTCGTATTGATCTTCAAATTTATCGGATCGGGACATAAATAGCTTTTGTGACAACAACAAGTCCAGAAACTTAGACAAATCGAGGTATTTCCAAACAACAGTATTGGGGTTCTCGGGAAGATTTATGTTTGGATTATTAATGTACATTTTTAATTTAAAGATTTAAAAATCTGTCAAAATCATGTTTTTACTGTCGCAAATTCATTTCATCAGCGTATCATAAGACGCAAGAGTTATTCGAATGACTGCATCGTCACTAATTTATGATAGGTTCCATCAAGAGTAATTAATTCGTCATGTGTTCCTTGTTCTACTATTTTTCCTTTTTGCATCACCACAATTTTATCCGCTTTTTGAATGGTTGATAGTCGGTGCGCAATCACAATCGAAGTTCGGTTTTGCATCATGTTCTCCAAAGCGACTTGAACGAATTTTTCGCTTTCGGTATCCAATGCTGATGTGGCCTCATCCAGAATCATAATTGGTGGATTTTTCAAAACGGCTCTGGCAATCGATAAACGTTGTTTTTGACCTCCGGAAAGTTTGTTTCCGCTGTCGCCAATGTTCGTGTGAATCCCTAACGGTAAATCTTTTACAAATTCATAGGCATTGGCAATTTTCAACGCTTCGATAATTTCCTCATCGGTTGCGTCTAATTTTCCCAGGGCAACATTGGCTTTGATCGTATCATTAAACAAGATGCTGTCCTGCGTAACCAAGCCCATCAAGCCCCGAAGCGATTTTAAACTAAAATCTTTTATGTTAACTCCATCAATGGTGATTTCGCCTTCACTGGTGTCATAAAAACGGGTGAGCAAATTGGCAATGGTACTTTTTCCGCTTCCAGATTGCCCAACAAGAGCCACCGTTTGACCCTTTTTTACTTCAAGAGTAAAGTCTTTCAACACATTCTCTTTTTCGTATTTAAAGTTAATGTTTTTGATTGTGATATTGGAATCGAAAGTGTTTTTTTCGATTGCATTTTCTTTTGAAGTGATTTCGTTTTCGACTTCTAAAACTTCAAAAACTCGTTCTGCAGCGGCTAAACCATTTTTCACGGCATACGATGCTTTCGAAATGGCTTTGGCAGGAGTAAGAATGTTGAAGGCCAGCGTAAGAAAAACAATAAAAGCGGCACCTTCAAGGGTTTTGTCAATTAAGACTAAGTTTCCACCATACCATAGCAAGGCAGCAATAGTCGTAATTCCTAAAAATTCGCTCAATGGCGTTGCCAAATTATTTTTGTCGCCTATACTATTGGATAAATTCAATAATCGGGTTACCGAATCGTTGAATCGGTTTTTAAAATTAGGTTCGGCATTATAGCTTTTAATCACTTTTAAACCACCTAGGCTTTCATCAACTATTGAAATCAGAAAACCACTTTCTTTTTGTGCCTGTAAAGATTGTGCTCTCAGGTTTTTAGCGATTTTTGAAATGATAAATCCCGAAATCGGAATAAAGATCAAAACGAAAAACGTTAGTTCAACGCTTATGAAAAACATGGTGACTATTGCAAAGACTATAGTCAAAGGTTCTTTTACGATAAGTTCCAGTATTGAGAAAAAAGAGTTTTGAACCTCATTGACATCGCCCAGCATTCGCGCCATAATGTCTCCTTTTCTTTTTTCGGAATAATAGGATATGGGCAATTCAACTATTTTATCATACATTGATTTTCGTAAATCGCGTAATACACCATTTTTAAGGTGCATGATGTGATGCGAAGCGAGGTAATTGAATAAATTTTTGAATAAAAAAGTGACAATGACTAATGAAACGACTAATAAAAGCGCAAACTGAGCACTATTGTCTTTTGTTAATTCGGTTATTTTAAAATATAAAAGATCAGTCCCGTAGTCTTTTATATTCCCTATTCCGGTATATATTGGCTCTTTTTCTACTGTTTTGACTTTGCCAAAAAGCACCTGAAGTACTGGAAGCAGCGTCAACATTGAAATGGTACTAAATAAAGCATACAAAATATTGTACACCACATTCCAGATAATATGTGTTTTGTATGGTTTTGTAAAGGGAATTAATTTGATTAAATTTTTGTCCATTAGTTCAATTGCATTGCAATAATAATATTTTTAATTTTCTCGTTCAATACGGTTTCTACTTCCTGAAAATCTTCTACTGAATATAGTTCAGCATTTACACTGATGTAGAATTTTATTTTTGGTTCCGTACCGCTTGGTCTGGCACAAATTTTAGACCCGTCTTCCGTGTAATAAATCAACACGTTCGATTTTGGAATGGTCATCGTAGACTCGGATCCGTCCAAAAGGTTTTTAGCGATTGATGATTGGTAATCTTCCAGCATAATCACGCGTTGTCCGTTGATCTCTTTCAGTGGGTTCTCTCTCATGTCAACCATCATCTGATTGATTTCCTGTAAGCCGTCCATTCCTTTTTTAGTCAACGAAACCAAGTGTTCTTTATAAAATCCGTTATCAACATAGAGTGTTAATAATTCTTTGTACACCGTACTTCCTTTGGCTTTAGCCTGAGCTGCAAGTTCGCAAATCAATAACGTTGCTGCAACAGCATCTTTATCCCGTACCGCATCGCCCACCATATAGCCAAAACTTTCTTCACCACCACCTATGAATTCCAATTCAGGAAAGTCTTTAATCATTTTGGCAATCCATTTAAAACCAGTCAAACCCACTTTGCATTCTACATCGTAGTTTGTCGCTAATTCCATCATCATAGGTGTGGAAACGATCGTAGAGCCCACAAATTGTTTGCCATTAATTTTACCTGCTTTTTTCCATTGTTCCAATAAAAATGCAGTCATCAAAATCATGGTTTGATTCCCGTTTAGCAACGTCATTTTACCTTCATTGTCTCTAACAGCAACTCCCAAACGATCACAATCAGGATCCGTCCCAATAACAATATCCGCATTTACTTTATCGGCAAGTGCTAACGCCATGGTCAAGGCTTCCGGTTCCTCCGGATTTGGCGATTTCACAGTAGGGAAATCACCATTGGGTACTCGTTGTTCTTCCACTATATTCACATTTGGATACCCCGCTTGCGCCAAAGTATCAGGAACTAGTTTTATAGAGGTTCCGTGCAAGGAAGTAAATACAATATTCAGCTTTTCTTTGGCTACAGCCGAAGTTCCAAAACTAGCATTTTCGATCGTCGATTGGATAAAAGCCGTATCAATTTCCGTATCTATATAATGAATCAAATCTTCATTGGCAGTAAACTTGATCTGATTGTAATTTAAATTTTCAATGACAGTAATAATTCCTTCATCTTCCGGTGGCACAATTTGTCCACCATCTTGCCAGTACACTTTGTATCCGTTATATTCCGGCGGATTGTGTGATGCCGTAAGCACAATGCCACACTGGCAACCTAAATGTTTCACCGCAAAGGACAATTCTGGTGTAGGTCTCATCTCCGAGAACAAGTACACTTCAATCCCATTGGCACTAAAAACATTCGCAACTAACTTAGCCAACGTATCGCTATTGTGACGGCAATCATAAGCAATAACCGCTTTCAAAGGCTGGTTTGGAAAGACAGTGTGCATATAATCCGAAAGACCTTGCGTGCTTTTCCCAAGCGTATATTTATTGATCCGATTGTTTCCTACGCCCATGACACCGCGCATTCCGCCGGTTCCAAATTCCAGGTTTTTATAAAAACTTTCCTCCAGCTCTTTTGGTGATGTAGTCATCAATTCAGTAATTGCTTCCTGAGTCGCAGCATCAAATGTTGGCGTAAGCCATTCATTTACGGCGTCTAAAATGTGTCGTTTAATTTCCATTTTTATAAATTTTTCGGAGCTTTTTCCTGCTATTCATTTCAATCTTTTTTTCGGTAAAAACCTCAAAAAAGGATTTCCATTGCTATCAGGGCTAGTACTCGTTTTTTCAAAAATTATTTTTTGTACCCAATTCTATTTCGTTCAGAATCCTTTTGAGCCGTATTACCTTTATTTACCAAATAATTTAATGCGTTGTAAATATCCAGACTCGAGTCTGAAAGACGAACAGGCGAAAGCAAATTGATTTTCTATTGCTTTTTTTAGACAATCAAGAGCATTGCGATCCCTTGTTCTGTAAAGCAAAAGGCAAAGCAACACTAATATTGCTTTTTTAGGGTATCACAGCTTGTGATACCCATTAGTTTGTCTCAGTTGCGGTCAGCATAAACATGAAATTTTTGGGGAATCGAGAGCGGTTTCTTCGTACGACTTGCTATAAAATGCGTGTTTCAACATTGTTTAACAAGGCTAAACCAAAATCAAGCATCACGTTGAATTCTCTTATCTCCACTATTTTTTTGTGTATAATTTTTAATTCTATAGCTTCTAAATGTTTGAGGTCACAATTTGGGACCTTAAAAAAAATAATTATACAAAAAGATTGATCTCGTTAATTCAGTTCTTTCGAAATTTTATAGCGTTCCTCATTGTTTTTTGTTCGCAAAATAATTTCGCCCAGAAAGCCAGCTAAAAACAATTGTGTTCCCAAAACCATTGTCGTTAGCGCAATATAAAACCAAGGATTATTCGTTACCAGGCTATAGCGCATGTCATTGTACATGTGGTATAATTTGGAAACACCAATATATCCGGCAAGCATAAACCCAATGATAAACATCAACGATCCCATGGCGCCAAATAAATGCATCGGTCTTTTTCCAAAACGAGAAAGAAACCAAATGGTAATTAAATCCAGGAAACCATTGATGAAACGTTCCATTCCAAATTTTGTTTGTCCGTATTTTCTAGCTTGATGTTGCACTACTTTTTCACCAATTTTTCCAAAACCGGCATTTTTTGCCAAAACCGGAATGTAGCGGTGCATTTCACCCGAAACTTCGATATTTTTTACCACAACATTTTTATAAGCTTTCAATCCACAATTAAAATCATTCAATGCTACACCAGAGGTTTTTCTGGCAGCCCAATTGAATAATTTAGACGGAAGGTTTTTTGCCACTACGGAGTCGTAGCGTTTCTTTTTCCATCCGGAAACCAAATCATATTTGCCATTGGTGATCATATCGTACAAACCTGGAATTTCCTCCGGGCTATCTTGTAAATCGGCGTCCATGGTGATAATTACATCACCCTGCGCTTTTGCAAAACCAGCATGCAACGCTTGTGATTTTCCAAAATTTTTCATGAAACGAACTCCCTTTACATGAGGGTTCTCTTGGGCAAATCCTTCTATAAGTGTCCAGGAATTATCCGTGCTTCCATCATCCAGAAAAAGGATTTCATAAGAATAATTATGAGATTGCATCACTTTGATAATCCAGCGGTAGAGTTCATTAAGGGATTCCTCTTCATTAAGAAGCGGTATGAGTATAGATAAATTCATTACTTTTATTCTTGTGTAGTGTTACTTTTAAAGAATGCTGCCATGATTAATCCTAATATGGCACAAAAAAAGAGTACGAAAACAGATCCTTTTAATTGTTCAACGATCGAATACGGATCCGTTTCTCTTAATTTTGAAACGGTTTCATTCAATGAGGATGCCGGAACCCCAAACTGTTCAGACGTACTAATTAAATATTTTATGGTTAAGTCTAAAAGAGTCTCCTTTACGGAAGGATCAATAAAATTAAATAAAATGATTTTAAAAACAACAGAAATAAGAACGGCAACCACTGCTGATATAAAATAGGTAGTAAAGGCCTCTTTAAAAGAAAGAATGCCATTTAATTCCTTTTTTGTTTTTGACAGCATTATGATAGGAACGATTATAAAAACAGAGAAGCTTAAAAGGGTAGTCCACCACGCGATAAATAATTTGATATCTATAGCGTACATAACAGCAGTTATCAATGATAATAGTACTCCTGCAATTACACCGTAGGTTACACCGTTTTTTTTAATTATTTCGTTGATCATTATGTGTTGTTTTAGAATTAATCTACAAATATAACAATTCCCAATATATTCGGGACTAAAAATCACTTTTTACGATTATATAAAAAAAGTGAGACAAAGATTTGTTTATTGGAAAAAAATTGTAAATTTGCAGACTCAAAATAATAGTGTAAAAACAAAAAGTTATAATACATTTATACCTTTTCTGTCAGAAGAAAAGCTTCAAAATGACTTATAGCCAAACAAATAAAAAAGAATAACAAGATGAAAAAAGGTGTACACCCAGAAAATTACAGATTAGTTGCTTTTAAAGACATGTCAAATGAAGATGTTTTTATCACTAAATCTACTGCAGATACAAGAGAAACGTTAACAGTTGACGGAGTTGAATATCCAGTTGTAAAAATGGAGATCTCCAGAACTTCTCACCCTTTTTACACCGGTAAATCTAAACTTATCGATACTGCAGGACGTATTGATAAATTTAAAACGAAATATGCTAAACACGCTAAATAATAAAAGCTTGTTTTTAATTATAGTAAAGCCTTCCTCCCGATACTTCGAGATGGAAGGCTTTTTTTATTTTTATCTATTTGAAAACTTTGTAACTTTGGCACTGCTTAAAAGTACGGACAAGTCACGACTTGTCCGTACGGATACATTTTAAAAAAAAATATATGAATTACATACTTTTTGACGGTCCCGCTCGAAACGCCTTACTGCCTTTTACGTTTACACGTCCTGTTGCGGATATTCTTATTGGGATTATGACCATTCGTCAAAAATGGGAAATGCATTTAGGCTCTACCACAACTACTTTGACGGAGGACTATTTGTCTGAAAAATTCCCTATGGTGGAACTAGAAGAAAATGTGATGATCAATGCTTCTTTTCTGCCCAATGCTATTTTGGTAGAAATGATTAGTAATCTGGAACCCAATCAGGCCATTTTTAGAGCAGATGAAGTGATTGCTTTTTACACCACTGAAGAACAAGAAGAAGTAGATTTTGATTCCTATGAAATTATAGAATTTCAGGACGATTGTTTGACGGTTCAAAATACATGGGATATTTTTTCGAAAAATGATGCCGCCATTCGGGAAGATTTCGAAATCTTAACCGAAGACCGCAGGTCACAGCCCATCCCAAAAAGTGTCAACGTCATCGCTCCCGAAAATATATTTATCGAGGAAGGCGCAAAGTTAGAGTTTGTTACTTTAAATGCTTCAACAGGTCCAATATATATAGGTAAGGATTCTGAAATTATGGAAGGTTCTGTCATCAGAGGTCCTTTTGCCTTGTGCGAAAACGCAACCGTAAAAATGGCTGCCAAAGTCTACGGAGCAACAACCGTAGGTCCGCATTCCAGAATTGGAGGCGAAGTTAATAATTCGGTATTGTTTGGGTATTCGAATAAAGGACATGATGGTTTTTTAGGGAATTCTGTTCTTGGCGAATGGTGTAATATTGGCGCGGATAGTAACAATTCAAACTTAAAAAATAATTATGAAGAAGTAAAATTATGGAGTTACGAAACCGAAGGTTTTGCTAAAACCGGACTTCAGTTTTGTGGATTGATGATGGGAGATCATAGTAAATGCGGAATTAATACGATGTTTAATACCGGAACGGTAGTAGGCGTAAGTGCTAATATTTTTGGCAGCGGCTTTCCACGCAATTTTGTACCGAGTTTTTCTTGGGGCGGGGCGTCCGGTTTTACGACCTATATTACCAAGAAAGCATTTGAAACAGCCCGATTAGTAATGAGTCGCCGAAACGTAGCTTTTGATGAAAGAGAAGCGGCTATTCTTGAACATGTTTTTGAAGAAACTAAAAAGTGGAGGAAGGAGTGATGGGATTAGTTAAATAGGTAGATTTTTAGACTTCTTAGATTGAATCTATATTTTAAAAATTCGATAATTCACATAGTAATCTATGTGAATTATCGAATTTTTAATTTTAAACAAAATGTATTTTTTTTTGGATTGTCTAACCGTTAAAAATTTGCAATAGATTCTAAAAATCTAATTGTGTTGTCCAATTCTTTAATTAATCTATCTTTGCAACTTCAAAAAAAAAGGTTTAATCGGGAAATGACAACTTTAAATTTTTGAACATTAAACTTTAAACAAAAATAATGATTACAGTTAACGATATTTCCGTACAATTTGGTGGAACGACACTTTTTAGTGATGTTTCTTTTGCCATAAATGAAAATGATAAAATTGCCCTAATGGGTAAAAATGGAGCAGGAAAATCGACACTGCTTAAAATTATTGCGGGTCAAAGTAAGCCTTCAACTGGGAATATTTCAGCGCCAAAAGACGCCGTAGTAGCGTATTTGCCTCAGCATTTATTGACTACAGATGGCGCAACGGTTATGGAAGAAACCTCTAAAGCCTTTGGTGAAATCTTTGGTATGAAAGCCGAAATCGATGAAATCAATGAACAATTGACGATTCGCACCGATTATGAAAGTGATGCTTATATGAAATTGATCGAAAGAGTTTCTGACTTAAGCGAGAAATTTTATGCTATTGAAGAAGTAAATTATGAAGCCGAAGTGGAGAAAATTCTACTTGGTCTGGGATTTGTTCGCGAAGATTTTAACCGTCAAACTACGGAATTTTCTGGTGGTTGGAGAATGCGAATTGAACTTGCCAAAATTCTTTTGCAAAAACCAGATTTAATTTTGCTGGATGAGCCTACCAATCACATGGATATTGAAAGTATTCAATGGTTAGAGGATTTCTTGATTAATTCCGCCAAAGCGGTTGTGGTTATTTCGCACGATAAAGCTTTTGTCGATAATATTACGAATCGCACCATCGAAGTTACAATGGGACGTATTTATGATTATAAAGCCAAGTATTCACATTATTTAGAACTCAGAAAAGACAGACGTGTGCATCAGCAAAAAGCGTATGACGAGCAACAGCGCATGATTGCGGATAACAGGACTTTTATTGATCGTTTTAAAGGAACTTTTTCTAAAACGGATGCTGTACAGTCCCGTGTAAAAATGTTAGAGAAACTCGTTATCGTTCAGGTAGATGAGGTAGATACTTCTGCTTTGAAACTAAAATTTCCACCAGCTGCTCGCTCCGGTCAATATCCCGTAATTGTAAAAGATTTATCAAAATCGTATGGAGAGCATGTTGTTTTTTCGAATGCAAATATGGTGATCGAAAGAGGCGAAAAAGTGGCTTTTGTAGGGAAAAATGGAGAAGGAAAATCGACGATGATCAAAGCCATTATGAAACAAATCGAAATCAATGGTGGTAGTTTAGAAATTGGCCATAACGCCCAAATTGGTTATTTTGCTCAAAATCAAGCCTCTTTATTAAATGAAAATGCGACTATTTTTGAAACCATCGATGACATTGCCGTGGGGGATGTTCGAACTAAAATAAAAGATATTTTGGGGGCTTTTATGTTTCAGGGCGATGATGTAACCAAAAAAGTGAAAGTGCTTTCCGGAGGAGAGAAAACCCGTTTGGCAATGATTAAATTATTATTGGAACCGGTGAATTTATTGATTCTGGATGAGCCATCGAATCATTTGGACATGAAAACCAAAGACATCATCAAAGAGGCTTTGCGCGATTTTGATGGTACATTGATTATCGTTTCTCACGATAGGGATTTCTTAGACGGATTAGCCACTAAGGTTTTTGAGTTTGGAAACAAAAGAGTAGTGGAACATTTTGAGGATATTGCGGGTTTCCTAGCGCACAAAAAAATGGACAGTATGCGAGAGATAGAGAAGTAATCGCTTGAAAATCTGCATAAAAAAAGAGGCTGTATTCAAGAATATAGCCTCTTTTTTTTAGAGTCTGATTCCCGGAGGAAGCAACTCTTTGTAAATAGGGTTCTTTTTAAAAAAAACAACTATTTTTGGAAGGATAGGAACAACTTTAAATTTTCGTTCTATCGCAATTTCCATAATGTTTTTTAGAAATTTAGAAATGAATTCCTCATCTTCAAAGGATTCCGGTACATTTATTTTTGTCAAAAATATTTTTTTCTCCTGAAACGAATATTCAACAGAAACTAATCCTTCGTCGACCATAGTTTCAAATTGTCTTGCAAAAGTGTTGTCTTTGATTTCCATAGTGATTGCTGCCTCCATAATAATTAACGCTAATTCATTGGTACCTCTACCAAAAGTATTTTTGATTTGGTAATAATCTTGATTTCAAATGCCTCAAAATCGGTTATTCCCATGGCATCTCTTGCCTTCAAAACATGGTTGTTAACTTCTATTTCGCCTTCGATTAAAAATAAGTACACACCGTTATTAGGAATTCGAACCTGATAGGTCGAACGAGTGTTGCTGTCAAAAATTCCTAAATGAAAAAAGGTTTTCTGGTAAACCCAAAGTGCATTGCCATCATTCATATCATTTGGCGAAACGATATTTACAAAGGTATTGATTTGATTCTCAATATCAAATGATTTTTGGTCGTATCTTGGTGTAACTTCTTCTTTGTCAGGAAAGACCCAAAGCTGTAGCGTTTTGGCTTCGTCTATGTGGCTTGCGTTCATTTCAGAATGTTCTACTCCAGTCCCGGCACTCATTACCTGAACTTCTCCAAAACCAATGACACCTATGTTTCCCATGCTGTCACGATGTTTCAAGCCGCCTTCAAGAGGAATGGTGATAATTTCCATGTTGGCATGACCGTGAGTCCCAAAACCCATTCCGCCCTTGATGATATCATCATTTAAAACACGTAACATTCCAAATTGCAAACGTTCCGGATTGAAATAATTTCCAAAAGAAAAAGAAAAATTGGCTTTTAGCCAGCCAAAATCAGCTTTGCCCCTAGTGTTTGATTCAAATAGTTGTGTAGTCATAAATTATTAATAATATAAGATGATAAGTAATAACCATGGTATAATGTCGTATTTTAAAATCAGGATAAAATTATGTAACAATCTGATTTAAAGCTATTTTGCTTAAAGTTAATTCTTTTGACTTTACAACTTTTAAACTTTCGACTTACTTAGTTACAGCAGGTTCCAATAAAAAAATTAATTTTATACAAAATTCGCTATAAAAAAGGGGAATGTTGTTATAAAATCGTTAAAACAATTATGAGTAAAATTCCAGTTTATTTAATGCCAGGATTAGCGGCAAGTACCGCTATTTTTGAACGAATTGCACTTCCGGAAGATCGTTTTGAGATCCATTTATTAGAGTGGGAGATTCCGTTGGAAAATGAAGCGCTGATGGATTATGCCAATAGGATAGCTAAGAAAATCAAGCATAAAAATCCCGTTTTGATAGGCGTTTCATTTGGAGGTATTTTGGTTCAGGAAATCGCCAGATGTATAGCTGTCTCAAAAGTGATTATCATTTCGAGTGTCAAAAGTAATTTAGAATTTCCACGCCGATTAAAAATTGCTAAAACAACGAAGGCTTATAAGCTGATTCCTATGAGTTTGATTTTGAATCTGGAAAACCTGGCTAAATTTTCGTTTGGAGAAAAAGTGAATCAAAGATTAAAATTGTATAAAAAATTCCTTTCGGTTCGGGATATTCGCTATTTGAATTGGGCAGTAGAGCAGGTTGTTCTTTGGGACAGAACAGTTGCAGACCCAGACGTGATTCATATTCATGGAGATATGGATGATGTTTTCCCGATCAAATATATTAAGAATTGTATCGTTGTAAAAGGAGGAACACATATTATGATTTTGAATAAATACAAATGGTTGAATGAAAATTTGCCTTCCATTATATTGGAAACCAAAAAAGAAGCAAACGCACTTTCGCAATTACTCTAAAGGTATAAAAAAAGAAAAGATGAAAGTAATGAATAAAGTGATTCTAGTGCTTACCGTAGTTTTTGCGAGTGGGATATTAGTTTTTGCCACTACAAATCCGGACGTTGAAAAAGTGTTAAAAAGAGAATCGGCATCTTTTTTTCCTGAAAAACTGAATTTTTCAGGGGAAGCAACTCCGTTGAAAATAGCAGATGTCAAGGAACGATTTGACCGGGAATTACAGGTGAATGTCAATTTACATGCTTCTACAATTTTGGCAATAAAAAGAGCCAGTCGTGCTTTTTTAGTAATTGAGCCTATTCTAAAAAAGAACGGTATTCCGGATGATTTCAAATATTTGGCCGTTATTGAAAGTGGATTAGTGAATGTAGTTTCTCCGGCAGGGGCAAGGGGAATCTGGCAATTTATGCCGGAAACGGCCAAAGAACGCGGCATGGAAGTCAATGAAAATGTGGATGAGCGTTATGATCTTGAGAAATCAACCCAGGCAGCGTGCAGTTATTTTTTGAGTGCCAAAGGTAAATTTGGCAGTTGGACTTTGGCAGCAGCCTCGTATAATGGCGGAATGACAGGAGTAAACAAACAAATTGAGATTCAAAAAGTATCGAATTATTATGATTTGTTGCTTACCGAAGAAACATCCCGCTATGTTTTCAGAATTTTAGCCTTGAAAGAAATTATGGAAAATCCAGAAAAATACAATTTTAGGATTGCTCCCGAAGAATTATACGCAACGCTGCCCACTCGGAAAATAGAAATTGACAGTTCGATTGCAGATTTAGCTGATTTTGCAAAAGGCCAAGGGATTAACTATAAGATTTTGAAAATTCATAATCCTTGGCTTAGAGAAACAAAATTAATAAATGATACCGGTAAGAAATACCAAATCGAAATTCCGTTAAAAGGATATTAACTGATTTTTTTGAACCATATAAGGTATTTAAGAAAATAGGAATGTCCGCAAAGTGTGCCAAGCATTTTTTTGACACGGATTTCAAAGATTTGCACAGATTTTATTTTGTATTTAAGAAATCAGTTGAATCTTTTTAATCTGTGGCTAATTTTATCAATTTAGTATTAATAACGGATATTGATATAAGAAAACATGAAGCAGTTTTATTCCAAAAATTAGGATATATACCAAAGAAAAAGGGTCAAATGTGTATCATTTGACCCTTTTTTCGATAATTATAAAAACTATATTTTCTTCATTTGTTGTTTCATCATAGTAATCTGCTCTTTCAGCATATTCTGTTTGTCTAATTTTTTGGCTTCGTTCAATAGGGAAGTGGCTTCAAGTTTACGACGACGTGTCATGGCAACTCCGGCCAGATTCAATTTGGCTACAGCCAAGTCCATGTCCATTGATAATCCGAGTTCAATGGCTTTCTTAAAATATTTCTCTGCTTGATTGATATTCGTTTGCGAAAGCATGATCCCGTGCAGGTAATTAAAATAGCCTTGCTGTTTTTGTATCAAAGCCGTTTCCGGATTTTTGATGTACGCCAACCATTTTTTGGCACCTTCAAAATCTTGTTTTCGTAGTTTTAAGAAGGCTAATAAGATGAATTCGTTTTTAAAGTAAAGGAAAATAGGGATTACAGCTAATAATATAAGGAATATTCCATTCCCAATATTACTTTCTTTAAATTGCCAAATGCCAGTAGCTATAATAAGTCCGGCGATAATAAGTTTAATATTTCTGTGAAACATAGTGTGATTATTTTAAGATGACAAATATAGTAAAATGAATTGAAAATATTTTTACAAAACTACTTGTGAGAAAAAAAAGTCTTTGTATATTTGCACTCGGTTTTAGAATAACAGTTATTCAAAAATAGGAAGACATATAAATAAGATTTTAAAGATACAAAGCAATGAGCAAAAGAACGTTTCAACCATCGAAAAGAAAAAGAAGAAATAAGCACGGATTTATGGACAGAATGGCTTCTGCTAATGGAAGAAAAGTTCTTGCGCGTAGAAGAGCTAAAGGAAGACATAAATTGACTGTTTCTTGCGAACCAAGACACAAAAAATAATGTTTGTATAAACATAAATAAGGCGTTACTTTTTTTAGTATCGCCTTTTTTTATACCTAATCGTTAAAAAATGTTTAAGATTTACAGTTAAAAGATTTGAGTTCAGTAATTTTAATCTTTTCAAAACAACAACTACACAACACTATAATTACACACAATGCCAAAAGATACATCCATAAAATCAGTTTTAATAATAGGTTCAGGTCCTATTGTTATTGGTCAAGCATGCGAATTTGATTATGCGGGATCGCAATCTGCACGTTCTATTCGTGAAGAAGGAATCGAAGTTATTTTGATCAACTCGAATCCGGCAACAATCATGACCGATCCTTCAATGGCGGATCACATTTATTTATTGCCTTTAACGACAAAATCGATTATTCAAATTTTAAAAGAACATCCTCAGATTGATGCAGTCCTACCTACAATGGGAGGGCAAACGGCTTTAAATCTCTGTTTAGAAGCCGATGAAAAAGGGATTTGGCAGGATTTTGGCGTGAAATTAATTGGGGTGGATGTTAACGCCATTAACATTACTGAAGACAGAGAACAGTTCAAACAGCTTTTGAAAAAAATCGGAGTGCCATCTGCTCCAGCAGAAATATGTACGTCTTATCTGAGAGGAAAAGAAATTGCTCAGGAATTTGGTTTCCCATTAGTAATTCGTCCTTCGTTTACTTTAGGTGGAACAGGAGCGGCTATTGTTTATAAAAAAGAAGATTTTAACGAACTTCTAACCCGAGGTTTAGAAGCATCTCCTATTCATGAAGTCTTAATTGACAAGGCTTTAATGGGTTGGAAAGAATACGAATTGGAGCTTTTGAGAGACAAAAACGATAATGTTGTGATTATCTGTTCGATCGAAAATATGGATCCAATGGGAATCCATACCGGTGATTCCATCACTGTGGCGCCAGCAATGACATTATCTGACACGACTTTTCAAAGAATGCGTGATTATGCAATCTTGATGATGAGAAGTATCGGAAACTTTGCCGGAGGTTGTAACGTGCAGTTTGCCGTTTCTCCTGACGATAAGGAAGACATCGTAGCGATTGAAATCAATCCTCGTGTATCTCGTTCCTCTGCTTTGGCATCAAAAGCAACGGGATATCCTATTGCAAAAATCGCTTCCAAACTAGCTTTGGGGTACAACTTAGATGAACTGCAAAATCAAATTACCAAATCGACTTCGGCATTATTCGAACCAACTTTGGATTATGTGATTGTAAAAATTCCACGTTGGAACTTTGATAAATTCGAAGGTGCTGACAGAACGTTAGGACTTCAAATGAAATCTGTTGGGGAAGTAATGGGAATTGGACGTTCGTTCCAAGAAGCATTGCACAAAGCGACTCAATCATTAGAAATCAAAAGAAATGGTCTGGGTGCTGACGGAAAAGGATATACAAACTACGAACAAATTATCGAGAAACTGACTTTTGCGAGTTGGGATCGTGTTTTTGTGATTTATGATGCTATCGCGATGGGAATTCCATTGAGCCGCATTCATGAAATCACTAAAATCGATATGTGGTTCTTGAAACAATACGAAGAGCTTTATACGTTAGAGAAAGAAGTCTCTACTTATAAAGTGGATTCTTTACCCAGAGAATTGCTATTAGAAGCCAAACAAAAAGGTTTCGCCGACAGACAAATTGCTCACATGGTAGGTTGCTTGGAAAGCCAGGTACATACGCTGCGAACTACAATGAACATCAATCGTGTATTCAAATTGGTGGATACGTGTGCAGCGGAGTTCAAAGCAAAAACGCCTTATTATTACTCGACTTTTGAAGCCGAAATAGAAAAAGCGGACGGAACCCGTTACGTTGACAATGAAAGTATTGTTACCGATAAAAAGAAAATAATCGTTCTTGGGTCAGGCCCAAATAGAATTGGACAAGGAATCGAGTTTGATTATTCTTGTGTTCACGGGGTGCTTGCCGCCAAAGAATGTGGTTATGAAACGATTATGATAAACTGTAATCCGGAAACAGTTTCGACTGATTTTGATACAGCAGATAAATTGTATTTCGAACCGGTTTTCTGGGAGCATATTTATGATATTATCCAACATGAGAAACCAGAAGGGGTAATTGTGCAGTTAGGAGGTCAAACGGCCCTGAAACTAGCCGAAAAACTGTCTAAATACGGTATTAAAATTATAGGAACGAGTTTTGATGCTTTGGATTTAGCCGAAGACAGAGGTCGTTTCTCAGAATTGTTGACCGATTTAAAAATTCCTTTTCCACAATTTGGAATCGCTGAAACAGCGGATGAAGCTTCAGCTTTGGCGGATACTTTAGATTTTCCATTATTGATTCGTCCTTCGTATGTGTTGGGTGGTCAAGGAATGAAAATTGTAATCAACAAACAAGAACTGGAAGAGCACGTAATCAATTTATTGAAAACGATTCCAGGAAATAAATTGCTTTTAGACCATTATTTAGATGGTGCAATTGAAGCGGAAGCTGATGCGATTTGCGATGGCGAAAATGTGTACATCATAGGAATTATGGAGCACATCGAACCTTGCGGAGTGCACTCTGGAGATAGTAACGCGACTTTGCCACCGTTTAACTTAGGTGAATTTGTAATGCAACAAATAAAAGACCACACTAAAAATATTGCGTTGGCTTTGAGAACCGTTGGTTTAATCAACATTCAGTTTGCAATCAAAGATGATATCGTTTACATCATTGAAGCAAATCCTAGAGCGTCTCGTACGGTGCCGTTTATTGCAAAAGCTTACGGAGAACCGTATGTGAACTATGCGACCAAAGTAATGTTAGGGCATAATAAAGTAACCGATTTTAAATTTAATCCGCAATTGAAAGGATATGCCATCAAGCAACCGGTTTTCTCTTTCAGCAAGTTCCATAATGTGAACAAAGCATTAGGACCAGAAATGAAATCAACAGGAGAAAGCATCTTGTTTATTGATGATTTGAAAGACGATCAATTCTACGAATTGTACTCCAGAAGAAAAATGTATTTGAGTAAGTAGAAACTTGAATTTATTATATGTAAAAAGCCCCGATTGGGGCTTTTTTTGCTTAGATATGAAAAATGGCGGATAGCCATAAATGCTTTTTTTAATGGCACAATTTGATTTTATTTTTAACAATTTATAGTTATTTGAAATTAACGATTTCGAAGCACAGAACTGTCAACTTCCACTAAAGTTTAATTGTTAAACAGAACTTCAATAAACCGCTAATTTCTTAAAGACACTATTGTTTGCTGGTCTTCTTCTTCCGTCTGTTTTATAGAATTGTATTTTATTTCTTTAATGTTTCTGAAAATTTTATTGCTATTGATGTTCCTATTATGAAATTATTGTTTGTTGGTGTTGTCTTAGTTTCAAAAATTTTGTCTTTACTGTTTAACCAACGTCCTTCAAGTCTGCAAATTATATTTCGAGTCGGGGAGTAATCAAGATTGACTGAAAGTCCTGTTGTCTTAAATCCGTTTGGCGTGGTTGTTGGGATAATTATTCCCGTTTCATCTTGATAATATTCTGCTCTTATGGCTGTTTTCCAATACTTATTTATGGCATATTGTCCGATAATTATTGGGCTATACCATAAGTCACAATCTGAACTTCCTTTCATGCTTTGCTGTATTCCAATGTCAAGCCCTGCGATTAAGCCAAATTTTTTTGTCAATTGAAATTGTCCATAAAAATTGTTGAAGTATCTCATTCTTCTTATTATGTCAGGGTCGTCTGTTCCAATGAACGTACTCCAATTAAGAATAACTTTTTCAGTCGGACTAAATTTTATTTGGGTGCCAAAAGAAGGTATTGAATTTCCCTGAAGTCGCTGGATGCGTTGCCAACCGTTTACAATTAGACCTGTTATTTCCCATTTATCGTTTGGGTTATAGGTTAATTTTGCTCCTGATAAAAAATAGGGTGAATTTTCAGCTAACAAGGAACGTGTCATTGTCCAATTGTCACTGGAAATAGCACTTTCAAAACCAATATGTGAAGCAAAAATACCGGCATCTATCCAAAGATTTTTTTTTTTATTTAATGACAAACCAACATTCGCTTCAAAAATATTTTTCAATATACCTGGCTCTGCTGAATAGTTGTCGTTTGCATACGTTCCAGTCTGTAAAGCTAAATTTGCTCGATACTTTGAATGTTTCACATCAAGTTTCACAAAACCTAAGTTTAAGTTAAACTCGTTGTGGCGGTTGTGGTTAAATAAAAATGTTTGTCTTTCTGTTTTTTGTGGTTGGTTAAAATCATATACATAAAAAACATCCAAAAAGCCCGAAATATTCAGTTCAGGCTTTTGGTGCCAAATGCTATCATTTTGAGCAAGAAGAATACTACTTGAAAAACAAGAAATAAATAGAAGTAAGCTCCTAACCTGTGATTTAAAATTCATTTATTTCGATACTATATATTTTCTTAAATCAGAGGTTAGAATATCATTTAATTCCTTTTTATTACTGGCAGCACTTTCAATAAAAGCAAATCCAAATACAGGATATTTATTTATATCTAATTCTCTAATTACTATCGGTTTTTCAAAATCTTTAGCAAGACCTGAATAGTTAAATCCTAAAATATCCGAAGGGATTATTCCTGAATTATTATCCAAAATAATGACACTAAATGTTTTATTCTCTTTTCCTTTAAATATAGTATTCCAGTCTGGTTTTTTGTTTTCACAAAAGCATTTGTATTCATTAAAACCTAAAGTTACTCCTAGAAGGTCGGCCGTGGTGCAAAATCCACCAAAGCGTAAAGGGTTTACCTCGATAGGGATTATTTTCCCATTTTCATCAATGCGGACTTCTGCATGAGCCGGGAAATTTTTTAAATGTAACTCTTTACCAATTTTACTTAAAAAATATTCAAGATCAATTTTATACTTTTCAATGATTGCTTTGGATGTTGAATAAACCCGATCACTTGTGTCTGTTCCGGATGAAAAGAGGTGGTGTAAAACGTTTAACAAAACAGCATCTCCATTATTGTCGTAATAATAATCGATTGCATATTCTTCTCCACGAATAAATTCTTCAATAATAAAATTACTTGTGTTTAATACATTTTCAGGAAATATACTTTTAAGTTTATCAGGTTGTAACTCACTTTTAGCTTTTACCCAGTCTTTCTCATTTTCTACTATATGAACTCCTATGCTAAAGAAACCAACAGCAGGTTTAATTACAAATGGGAACCGAATCTCATCATCGGACAATCGTTGGATTTCTTCAATACTTATTTGCTTAAAATAAAAGTCGGGAAACAACTCTTTTATAAGTTCTCTAAACTTTACTTTATTTTTTAAAACGTGTAATTGACTTGATAATTCACTTTCTCCATAGTATTGATCGATCCAAGCTAATGCGTTCTCTGAATTGCTATAAAGAGAAATTTCTGGATTATTTTTTAGTAAAGTGATTGCTTCCTCTTCGGCTATCCATGACAAAGAATCATCTTTTACCAATTCTTTTGCTACTTTGGTTGCAATTATTTTATAATTATTATCTTTTATTGTTTTGATAAGAAAATCGGAAACAAATGGCTTGTCTATTAAGAACATAATAGTTAGTTATTTTTTACTTTTTATTTCAATAGTTAAAGCAGGACGTTTGGCACTTTGAGCAACTCTCCATCCGGTTTCATAAATCCACTTTGTCATCTTAGTAAGTTTTACGTAGTCAATTTTATCTGGGCTATCGAAGGGGGTATGGTAGTCAGGGTGTAATAAGGTGGTAAAAAATATTGCTGGAACATTAGCTTGAGCATAGGGAAGATGATCGCTTCGGAAGTACCAATTCTCTGGGTGATCTGCAGCATCCCAAGAAGTATCTACTTTGAAGTTGGCAATACTTTTATTAGCTGCTAAAGTGATAGCTACAAGGTCAGAAGAATTAAGATGAGGTTCTGTTACGCCTAATAGCGCCGCAGAATCAGGTGCATTGCGTCCTATCATATCACCATTTAAAACAGCAACTATGGAGGGCAGTTTAACGGTGGGATGGCTAACAAAATAGCGAGAACCCAATAAACCTCTTTCCTCAGATCCGTGCCACACAAATAAAGCCGATCGCTTAGCGGGTTGTGTACTCCACGCACTCCCTATTGCAAGCATCGCTACCGTTACTGATGCATTATCATCAGCACCGTTCCAGATAGGATCCCCGTTAACTGCAGGTCCTACTCCGTCATGGTCCTGGTGACCGCTGAATAAAACATATTCCTCTTTGAGTTTAGGATCAGTTCCATCAACCTTAGCAACAACATTAATAGAAGGATAGTCAAAATTTTCTACCTTCAAAGTAGTTTTTAAATAAGCGCCTTGTTTAGAAAACATATTCTTTAACTGTTTACTTGCCAATATAATTGGTACCGTAGCTGCAGTAGAGGATTGGGCACCTTCTATTCCATAACTTCCTTCTTGATAATGAAATCCCGTAAATGAGATAAGTGACTCTACAGTGTCATCAGCAACAAAAATTATAGCAGTAACACCGCGGCTGAGGAGTTCTTTTCCCTGCTGGTTCATGGCAGAAGCGGTATAACGATATTGCCAGAGGCTCACCCAGTCTTGAATAATGGGGGTTGGAGGCATAATATTCATAGCTACAATTTTGCCTTTCAGATCGACAGTATTATCCGGTATTTTGTCCAGCCAAACTACGGAGCCTTCTAGGGTAGTGTCAACCAAATTAGTTGGCCAAATCTCTTTCCAAAGATCAAGTGCTTTACCATTTACACTAACAGTACTACTATTGGCCACACGGCTGCGTTTCAGATTAAAGAATTGGAAGTAGGTTCCATCTTCGCCTGCAGGTTTAAGGCCAGCTTCACGGGCCTTTTGAGCCACCCAAACAGAAGCTCGCATTTCGCCAAGTTCTCCTCCTCTTCGTCCCCGAAAGGCGTCACCCGCCAGTTCATATAAATCATCTTTTAGATCTTGCTGCTTAATTTTATCTAATTGTGGTGCTGTGCTTTGCGCAAAAAGCGAAGTGGAAATAAATAATATCAAAAGAAGAATTTGTTTGGATTTCATAAGATTTATTTTTAAAAATTGAAAAGTTTAAAATCGTAAAGGATCAATAAGTATTGGCAGCCCGTCTGTAATCGCTACTGAACAGTCTAGCCTTTCCAAATGTATAGATAATCTTTTATTACAAATCATCAAAATGACTTTTTTTTTGCTGAATGCTTTTGGTACTTCATTGGTTGTGAGTTTTTCTACTATTGCGCTCTAATAATTCCCGAATATAGCGTAAATCCGTTTCGTTTACTAAGAAATGTGTCGCATAGGGATTCTATTTGGGACTTTATTTGGTATCCTGGTTTCTTAACTTTTTATGCTGGTAAAGTTAGCATGTCCACGCTACAAAAAAAGAGGCTCGCTTGCCTCTTGTAATTCTCTCTAAAAACTTTACGACAACTCCATAGTGTTAACGGACGTACAATCGGTTCTCCCGTAAAAACGGGACAGGCTGTTCAACCCGGGTTTACCTCATTGAATTTATTTTTGTTGGATTCGGTGATTATAATTCATTGTTGGTGCTGCGCACGCAACGAAACCCTAGCTGTTGGCAGTCGTACTTTTAATAAGTTTGAATTAAAACGTCAGTTGGTATATGAAGCCTTTCGTGTAATTGTCTTATCATTTCCAAAGAAAGCTTTCTTTTTCGGTTTAAAATTTCGCTTGCACGACTTTTCAGACCTATAATATTTGCTAAATCATTTTGGTTGTAACCCATTTGCTCCATTCTAAATTTAATTGCTTCAATGGGGTCTGGTAAGCTGATAGGAAATTTTTCATTTTCATATTTGTCAATTAAAATACCGAGCACCTCAAGTTCGTCTCCTTCAGGAGAGCCATTTTTTGCATCAAAGATTATTTCAAGTCTTTGTAAAGCTTGATTGTAATCGTTTTCTGTTTTTATAGGTTTAATTTCCATAATATTTAAATTTCATTTGCATTAATCTTGTCATATTCTGCATGCGTTCCAATAAATCGAATCCAAATCATTTGATATTCATAAGTTAGTTTAACTATCAATCTGTAATTATTTCCTTTAATATTGAAAACTATTCTATTGTCATTTAAAATACTAGCACTAGGATAATCTAACTTTATTTCGTTTGGGTTTTTCCATTCAGCTGTACTTGCTTCTTGAAACCATGATTTTAATTGTTGTTCACAATCACCATGTATCTCCCAAAAGTCTTTTAATATTTTTTTAGCTACTACTCTCAAATGTATTAATTTTTTTCAAAGATAATAAAAAAAAGTTCCCGAAATGGGATTTCTATTTTTTCCGTCGCAAGTGTGTATGACTGCCAACGTCAGTTCGTCTAAAAATCTCTAAACGAACTGTATTTTGTTACTCATTGAGTAAATACCTGTGATTTAAACTACAATTAAAATTCGTTCTGGCAAAATTCGCTTATGAATATTAAAATATAACAGTCCGTAAAAAGGGTTAAAAATTGTTTTTAGAGTCCCAAAATATAAAGCCATCTTTTTTAGGAGATTGCACTGAATACGAACAAATCCGGAGCAAAGTGAACACCTCATTCCGGTTCAAACTGGACAGTTTTGATGATAATTTTTAGCTTCGATAGCGCGGATTTGCAATCCGTGCCCGTAAACAATATCGAAATAATTCTAATAAAACCACTTCTATTTCACACTCTAAACGGGCACAATTTCTTGCTGAATCATTCTCTTTGTGGGCACGGATTGCAAATCCGCGCTATCGTTGTCCGAAAAATCAGATATCCGCGCGATCGGGGATATCTAGGACGTTACACTCATAAAATTGCCATTAGTAACAATCGAATTAAAAGCATTGACAATGAAAACGTAACTTTTGTTTACAAGGATTACCGAGTAGCGGGCGTTAAAAAACAAATGACGCTCACGCATAAGGAGTTTATTAGAAGATTTTCGTTGCATATTTTGCCCAAACGTTTTGTAAAAATACGGCATTATGGATTTTTGAGTAGCACCTGGAAACGAAAAAAACTAAAGCTTCTACAAGAAAAGCTCAAAGTAAAAGTGTTAGAAAAAGCAGAGAAAAAGACCTTTATGCCTAAGTGTCCGTGTTGTAAAACAGGAAATTTACACCGGATAGCAGTCTTTGACCAGCGTGGTCCACCTGCTTGGTATCTTGGCGGTAGCCAAAGTTCAAATTCCTGTCCCGCTAATTAGCGGGATGGGTAAGGGAACTTCTGCTCAAAAGTGATGAAAAACACGAAAAAAAACAAGCTGAAACCACGCTACAAAAAAAGAGGCTCGCTTGCCTCTTATAATTCTCTCTAATTTTTTTTCGATAAGAGCATAGCGTTGACGGACGTACAATCGGTTCTCCCGTAAAAACGGGACAGGCAGTTCAACCCGGATTTACCTCATTGAATTTATTTTTGTTGGTATTCGGTGATTATAATTGATTTTTCGTGCTGCGCACGCAACGAAACCCTAGCTGCTGGCAGAAGTGCAAATATTTACGGTTTTAGTCTTACGATTTGGTTATCTTTCAATATTATCAATTCGCTATTCATTTTCTTTTTGAATTCGATTAGTTTTTCATAAACTTTATCCATTCCTTCTAAAATCTTGGTTTGATTTAATGTTCTTTTATGCTTTTTCATTGTAATATTTTTTAAGTTTATCGAATTTCATTTCATTTAAAATGTTTATTTCTGTTTCTAAAGTTTTTTCAGCAATCAATTCAGGTTTCCCTCCTGAATTATCAAAAATCATAACTTCATCAACTATTGAAAGATAAATTTCAAATAAGTTTTTAATCCCGTTTTTATATCTACGTCGAATAACTTCTGTCTCTATATTATGTCCACCTTCCAATACTCGTGTTTTTACTCTTTCAATTGCCAAATCTACGTTTTGCAACCAAAAAAAAAGTAAAGTAACAGTATAATTTTTACTCTGAGCTTTTATTACTTTTGACTTATAACTTTTGGTAGCTAAAGTAGTTTCAAAAGCAAAATTTTCATTAATTTCAAGAAGTTCATTAACTCTCTTTATCATTATTCTTCCAGCTTCAAATGAAACTTTTTCGGGCTGAAATGGCGATAATCCTTTCGCTATTTCGTCAGCATTTACAAATTCTTTACAGTCTAAAATATCAGGTAAAATAGTAAAAGAAGCGGTTGTTTTCCCTGCTCCGTTGCAACCTGCAATTATGTAAAGGTTTTTATTCATAATTGCAAATATAATCAAATTCAAAATTGGAAACTATTCTTTTTCGATTTCTGGATTTTTTTGAGATTACTGCCAACGTCAGTTCGTCTAAAAACCTCTAAACGAACTGTATTTTGTTACTCATGGAGTAAATATATGTTATTTAAACTAC
>NZ_RYDI01000009.1:0-129424 GCF_003970335.1 Flavobacterium sp. LS1P28
AAATAAGTATTTTTCGACTAAATCTGTTTTCGGACAGTTGATTTCTTTAATAGATGATTCAATGATTCAGAAAGCTGGTGTCCGAGCGGAAATAATCCCAACGGCTAGCGCGATGCCTCTGGCTCGTGCCCAATGTCATTAAGTTAAGGATTTTCATATTGTATCTTTATGATTTTTAAGTACTACAGTTCTACCTAAGTCTTAGTTATGTTTGCAACCGAGTGAATGAGATTGCTAAAAAAATAAGAATAGTCACTGAATTCATACTTTATCCAGACTTATTTTCAATATAAAAATATCTTGAGCTTGTTTTTATGGTTTAGGAAGCGAACTTTTGATTTTTAAGAAAATTATAGGCTAGCATAAAAAATCATTCTTAAAATCTGCTATTTTCTAAAACTAATTTCATCCAACCCAATTGTGTATTCTGCACGTTGATTATTATTGATATCCCAAATTTCCATTTTTATTTGAGGAATTTTTCCCCCCCAATTAATTGTTAATAAGCCAAAATGGTTATCCATAATAGGGCCTTCAATTCTATTTTTGTTGGGTGTCGCAAAGTGCCAGGTGGAGGAAAGTCCGCTGGAGGTAAAGTCGTAAATAGGATATAATCCGGGTTCTGTAAGTTTAGAAATTTCACCATAATGAACGTCTCCGGTCAAAAACAAAATACCGTTTGCTTTGGTTTTCTTGATTAGATCTAAAAATCTTTGTTGCTCCAGCGGAAAATTAGCCCAGCCTTCATACCCGTTGTACTCAATCCCAAACTGGGATCCTGAACCAATTAGGCGAAGATCAGCTGGTTTTTGTAGTTCTGTTTCTAACCATTTCCACTGTTCTGCTCCTAAGTATGTGGAATCCGGGTTTTGTACTGGTGCATAGTCCAAGGAGTAAAAATAACGTTTGTCATCCTCAAGTTCGTTATTATATAGCTTGTAATCATCCCGGAAAGTACGGTTGTCTAACAGGATAATCTGTACTTTTTTGCCTTTAGTTTCATACAAATAAGAGGTATATATTCCCTCGTGTTTTCGTCTTTCGGAAGCTATAGGTTCCCCAAAAAAATTAAGAAAAAGTTCTTTTGATTCTTTCTTTTTGGGATAATGCCTTCCTGCATCATTTTGGCCGTAATCGTGATCATCCCAAGTAGCTATGATAGGCATATTTTTTTTCAAATTTTGAAAAGTAGGTTTAGCTGCCAATCGCTCGTATTTGGCTTGCAGTGTGTGCATATTTTCAGTGTCACCGTAAATATTATCTCCCAGAAATATAAATAAATCTGGTTGGTGTTTTACCACGACATCAAAAATAGACAGGGAATTACTTTGGTTTGAACACGATCCAAAAGCAATTTTTGAAAGGTTTTTTTGCGAGTAACCATTGCAGGAAAGCAATGTTAAAGCTGCTAAAAACAAGGGTATTTTAAAGAGATTATTTTGAATCATTTTTTATTGTTTTGTTTTATAATTGTATTTAAAAGGAGATTGGTTGTCCAAAAAAATTAATGCTTCTCTACAAATCACATGGCGACTTTTAGAAAGTATTTTTAAACGGTGACAATTAAAAATATAGGTTTGAGTAATAATTTTGAACTTAATTGTAAAAAAATAATCTTCCCAAATGTAATAAAAAAAAGGGATCTAACTAAAATCACATTAGAAACGTATTGCCACTATATTACCTTAAAACAGATTGGTTTGCTGTTAATTAAAAGTTAAACCAATAGATTATATGCAATTTACAGGTGCTAAAATTTATTTTTGATATTGATTAACCAATAAAAAACCTATTAATGAAGAAATTTTTCATTTTAACTGCAATCGCAGCATTAATGCTTGTGCCTACAACCCAATTTGCACAATCGAAAAGAAAAAAAGATAAAAACACCACTGTAGCCCCTCCACCAGAAAAGAAACCAGAAGCTACCATCAAGGAATACAGCAAGGTGATTACCAAAGACGCCGTTTCTGACGAAGGTTTGTTTATGGTACACAAAGTGGACAAAAAATATTTTTTCGAAATCCCGAATAAATACTTGGATAAAGACATGCTTTTGGTAAGTAGGTTGGCTAAATTACCGGCTAATTTAGGAGGCGGATATGTAAATGCGGGTTCCGAAACCAATGAACAATTAATTATCTGGCATCGTTTTCAGGACAAAATTCTGATCAAATTAAAATCATTTAGTGCCGTTGCCAATGACAGTTTACCCATTAGTATTTCAGTAAAATCAAATAATTATGAACCTACTTTATTTGCTTTTGATATTGTAGCATTTAGTAAAGATTCTTTAAATACCGTTATTGATGTGACTAAATTTTATAGCACTGACGTTAAATCAATCAGCGGTTTATCTAGTGAAATGAGAGAAACCTATAAAGTAAAAGGCCTCGATGAATCCCGCAGTTTTATCAATACGATGAAAAGTTATCCTATGAATATTGAAGTGGTTCAGGATTTCACTTACAATGCATCTAAACCGCCTGTTCAGGAAGATGCAGAAACAATTAGCATCCAAATGAATCAATCGATGATTTTGTTGCCAGAAAAACTGATGCAACCCAGATTAGCAGATCCGCGAGTGGGTTGGTTTACCATGAGCCAGATTGACTATGGAAGTAATGAATTGAAATCCGACAGTAAAACCTATATCCGCCGTTGGAAATTGGAGCCTAAAGATACTGTCGCTTACGCAAAAGGTGAACTGGTAGAACCCATCAAACCTATTGTGTACTATTTAGATCCTGCCACGCCTGAAAAACTACGCAAATACATTAAACAAGGAATTGAAGATTGGCAAAAGCCTTTTGAAACTGCTGGTTTTAAAAATGCAATTATTGCCAAAGATGCGCCTACTAAAGACGAGGATCCTGATTTTAGCCCGGAAGACATTCGGTATTCTGTGATTCGTTATGTAGCGAGTACGACGCGTAATGCGGTTGGACCAAGTGTTTCTGATCCCAGAACAGGAGAAATTATAGAGAGTGATGTTATTTGGTACCACAATCATTTGCGTTCCTATAGAAACCGTTATTTGTTAGAAACCGGAGCAGCAAATCCTTCAGCAAGAACCTTGAATACCAGCGACGAAGAGATGGGTGAAATGATGCGCATGGTTATTGCACATGAAGTAGGGCATGCGCTTGGTTTTCCTCATAATATGGGCGCGAGTTGTGCGTATGATACTGAAAATTACAGAGACGGTGCCTTTACTCAAAAAAATGGAATTTCAGCGAGTTTGATGGATTATGCCCGTTTTAATTATATCGCTCAACCTGGAGATAAAGACATTCGTTTCATACGCCAGATGGGGCCTTACGATCATTATGCTACCAATTGGGGATACAGAGTCATTCCTAATGCCTCTTCTCCGGAAGTAGAAGTGCCTATTTTAGACCAATGGATTATGGAAAAAGCAGGAAATCTTGTTTATAAATATGGGAAACAAAGCAGTAGTTTTGATCCAACTTCACAAACGGAAGATATCGGAAATAATTCCATGAAAGCAAGTTCATACGGACTTAAAAACTTGCAATATGTAGCTTCTCATTTATCAGAATGGACGAGTGATGTGACTAATAACTATGAGGATTTAGACGAATTATACAAAGAAATGCTGGATGTCTGGAGTAGATATGTGGGACATGTGGTAACGAATGTGGGCGGTGTTTATGAAACAACCAAAAAGCCAAACCAAACCGGAAATATTTATGAAATTGTACCAAAAGCAAAACAACAAGAAGCCATGCAATGGTTACAAGCCAATGCTTTTACTTCTCCAACGTGGTTGGTGAATGTAAGTACATTAAAAAATATTGATTACTCCGGTTACACAGAACGTTTTCGAAATTTACAAGCCAGACATTTGAATGCTATGTTGAGTTTTGAACGAATTGGTCGATTGATGGATGCGGAAATAATGGGAACTACTAATTATAAAGCATTGGATTTATTGAGTGATATGCGTAAAGGAATTTGGAAAGAAGCCAATTTAGCTTCGAATGTGACTATTTACAGAAGAAATTTGCAACGCGCATACATTGAAAGAATGAGTTATCTGATGAAAGAAGAAATTAAATCCGGACGTTCTTCTGACTATTATAATGTGGCTCAGTCCGATGTGAGAGGATTGGTGAGAGGCGAGTTGAATGCATTAAAAACCACCTTAGCAGTTGCTAAAACCAGAGTTGTAAATGCAGAAACAAGATACCATTATGAAGACGCGATTAAAAGAATTGAATTGATTTTAAATCCAAAATAATCAAAACTTAGATTCTGTTTTACAAAAAAAATCCGCTTTCGAGCGGATTTTTTGGTGTTATAAAAAAGATTTTATACTATGAAAATGATTTACTTCAAAGGAAATGTAGCTTCGAAAGCCTTAAATCTGGACTCTAAATCATTTAGCAATTGTTTTTTTACAGAAGCCTCTTTGATGAAACTGTACTGAATGCTGTTGTACACATATTGCTTTATATCTTTAAAGGAAACGTCTTTGTATCTTTTGGCTAACAAGACATATTGTTCGGTCATATTCGTGCGTAAAATCCCTGCATCATCCGTACTAATTACGATTGGCACGCCAAATTCTTTATATAAAGTCAATGGATGACGGCTTTCTTTTACCTTCAAAATAAACTCATTGCTTACTAAATTGATTTCGATAGGAATGGTTTTCTTTGCCATATAACGGAGCAAATTATACGAATCTTTCTCGTAGGCCATATCTACTCCGTGCCCAATACGGTTGGCTCCTGCAGTATAAACGGCTGATCCAATATGCCACGTTAACTCTTCTGGTTGTACCAAACCAAGCGTCAACTCGCCGGCGTGCATTGTATATTTTACATTTGGATAACGGGAATGACAGTATTTAAACATTAGCATGTGTAACCAATAATCCTTCATCGAGGTTTCGCCATCTTCCGGAGAAACAATGTTAACTCCTGCCATCAGTGAACTTTCATCTGCAGATATGAATGCGATTACCAGATTTTTGAATAAATCTACGGGTTCCATAAATCGCAATACAAAATTTTGATACCGCATTGTAAATTGCTTGTCATCGATTTTAAGGTCTTTGTGCAGCTTAGTAACAAAATTGGTATTGAAGGCTTTAGCATAGGATTCGGCATCTTTTTTTAGTAGTGAATTGTACACCGAATCCAATGATTTTAAAACTGCTTTTTCATCTTTTGCTAAAGCTGATTTTCGCAATCTGGAATTGAATTTTGTTAAATCATCGGTATTCATATCTGTTGGGATTGTAGACAATTGGGTTTCAATATAACTGACATTTTCTGAAATAGCTCTGTTTTTAAGTTCCAATAATCCTTGTCCAAAATTCCCTTTGATGGCCGGTTCGAACTTCATAAATGATTCGAAAAACAACTTGTCGGATGGATAATCTACATCATTATAGTCTTTTATAGACCACTTTTGCATGATTTTTTGCTTATATGCTTCTAATGTTCCGTTATTTTTCAATGTCGAAAATAGTAGCCAGTTTCCCGTTACTGGTTTTTCTTTTAACACATCCATCGTCTCAATATTGAGATAAAAATCGTCTGCAATAGCGCGTTGCAAAATAGGTTCGGCGTAAATAGAACCTGAGAAATGATGATGCAAATCACCGCCTTTTGGCATTTGCGAAAAGAAAGCAGTTAGTTCCGCTTCATTGTTTCTGATCTTTTCAAAATAGTCATTCGTGGATTGTGAGTAACTATTATTTAAAAAAAGTGCGAAGAATAAAGTATAGAGTAATTTCATGATTTTTTAATTGTATTGATAGTATTTTGCTGGTTCTTTTTTCAAAACGGTTTTTTTGCTTTTAAGCTTTTAATGCAAAGGATATTTTTTTATGCTTGAATCTATTGATGTGGCATTTAAACCCTTGTTTTTGAAAAAAAGATATACCTTTTGCCAAATTTAAGCAATTTCACTTTCTGTTTGGTGAAACAATTAAAAAGTTTTATTTTTGCAACTCTTATGAAAAACGGTACCATTCTAATCTCTCAAGGTACTCCGCCTTGATTTATAGTTTTTAAATTAAAAGAGTTTTTAAAAACATTTTATCGCATTTTTTGTCGATACAACTTCTTTATATGAAATTGTACCAAAATATTCTTATTATAATTATCACATGAAAAAAGTATTTAACTTATTTGATTTTTCACGGCAAGTCAATTACAAAACTGAAATTTTAGCAGGATTAACCGTGGCTATGACTATGATTCCGGAATCATTATCTTTTGCAATAGTAGCAGGTTTTCCGCCATTGATGGGTTTATATGCGTCTTTTATTGCGGGATTGATTACGGCTGTCTTTGGTGGTAGACCGGGAATGATTTCTGGAGGAGCAGGAGCAACGGTAATTGTTTTAATTGCTTTAATGAATTCAAATGGATTAGAATATGTTCTTGCAGCAGTTGCTTTGGCAGGAGTTTTACAAATTTTAGTAGGGCTTTTTAAACTTGGAAAATTTATCCGACTGGTACCACAGCCCGTTATGTTTGGTTTTGTAAATGGATTAGCCGTAATTATTTTCATGTCGCAATTGGATCAATTCAAAACCTTTGTTAATGGTAAAAGCGAATGGCTTTCTGGAACTTCTTTCTTTATTATGACAGGATTGGTTGCATTGACAATAGCAATTGTGGTGTTGCTACCCAAAATAACAAAAGCAGTTCCATCTTCATTAGTGGCAATTATTGTGGTATTTGGACTGGTTTTTTTCTTTGGAATTGAGACTAAAACGGTGCGGGATATTGCTTCCGTAAGTGGCGGTTTTCCACCTTTTCATATTCCTAATATTCCTCTTAACCTGCAAACGTTACAAATAATATTTCCTTACGCATTAATCATGGCTTCTGTGGGATTGACAGAAGGGTTATTGACCTTGAACTTAGTCGATGAAATAACTGAAACAAAAGGCAAAGGAAATAAAGAGTGTATCGCCCAAGGAAGTGCTAATATTTTGAATGGTTTTTTCTTTGGCATGGGAGGTTGTCCTATGATTGCACAAACATTAGTTAATCTTTCGGCGGGTTCCAGAGCGCGATTATCAGGAATCATTGCTGCACTAACCATACTTGTAATTATTTTGTTTGGTGCTCCAATAATTGAACAGTTACCTATGGCGGCTCTGGTTGGTGTCATGATTATGGTAGCAATTGGAACATTTGAATGGGCGAGTTTCAGAATCATCAATAAAATGCCAAAACACGATATTTTTGTTGGGATTTTAGTGGCACTAATTACTATAGTACTACACAATTTGGCTTTAGCCGTCTTAGTTGGAGTCATCATTTCTGCATTAGTTTTCTCTTGGGAAAGCGCCAAAAGAATTAGGGCTAAAAAATACCTAGATGATAAAGGAGTGAAGCATTACGAAATTTATGGGCCTTTATTTTTTGCTTCAACAACCGCTTTTTTGGAAAAATTTGATATTTTGAATGATCCAAACGAAGTCATTATTGATTTTAAAGAAAGTAAAATTACCGATATGAGTGCTATTGATGCCGTAAATAAAATTACAGAGCGGTATGCAAAAGTCGATAAAACGGTTCATTTGCGACATTTAAGCGAAGATTGCAGAGTGTTACTAAAAAACGCGGATAGCGTAATTGACGTAAATATTTTAGAAGATCCTACTTATAAAGTTGTTGTTGATTAGCATTACAACTTGAAGCTATTCAAAAAAGAATAGCCACAGATTCACTAATTTTATTTTTTATTCGAATTAAAATCATTAAAAATGTGGCGATAATCTTATTGCTTATTTTTATAATAAGCTATACTTTCATCGCCTCTGCTGCTAATCATCCTGTTTTGAGAGCGGCATTGATAGAACTATTCAGTAAGTTGTCGCCACAAATGAACAGCGTATCTGATATTTTTATTTCCGAAACAGCAATCGTATTTCGCACACTTGCCTGATTAGGCAAAGCATAGTCAATGTGATACGCCTTTAGAATTTTCCACGAACTTATTTTTGAACCAAGGGTATTTATTTTATCTTTTAAATTCCCAACGGGAGCAAAAAGAGTGGCAAGTGCGGCCGATGGTATTCAGAATGGATCTGCCAGTCTAGCTCCCACAATAATTACATCCTGTTTCATAGCTTTTTGATAAATTTTCGTATAAAAACAGACCAAATAGAGTTTTATAGTCACTTAAATAAACGACAATTTAAATTTTGATTATTGTTGCTGTATTTGAAATTGCATCATTAAGTCAATTTGTTCGTCATTTCCTAAGGTAAAAATGTGTTTGTCAAATACTACAAATCCATTTTTAGTATAAAATCGAATGGCTCGGTGATTTTCTTCCCAGACACCAAGCCAAATATAATCAACGCCAGTACGTTGTGCAATCTTTTTTACTTCGTTCAGCAACAGTTGCCCAATGTTTTTACCATGAAAAGTTTGTAAAACATAAATCCGATGTATTTCTAAAGCATTTTTGTTTATGTTTTCCGTTTGAGCATCACCAATGTTTATTTTTAAATATCCAACGATTTCTGATTTTGAAATGGCTACATAAAAAAAGGAATTTGGATTGTTCAATTCAGTTGTTAATTGTACTGCATTGAAGTTTTTTTCGATGTAATTAGTGATGTTTTCAGGGGTGTTTACAGCGGCATAAGTTGCTGTAAATGTTTGGATACTTATCTTTTGCAGTTCTTTAAGATCAGCGATTGTAGCTTTTCTAATTTCAATTAGATTCATGTTGACCTACTCTTTGTGTTATTTTTAAACTCAAAAATACCAAAAAAAAGGTTGCTAAACTAAATCCTCTAGTACACTATTAAACAAATTAGTTTAAAGGCTCTTGATTTCTTGATTTCAATTAGTACTTTTGGGAGAATTAATAAAAAGCGCTCGAAAGAGTAATGTGTATGAAAATTGTAATATCGCCAGCCAAGTCGTTAAATTTAGAGAAACAGCTACCTACGGAGTTGCACACCCAACCTTTGTTTTTAAAAGAATCGCGAGAAGTCCACAAAGTTTTAAAAGAGATGAAGCCTGCTGATTTATCAATTTTGATGAGTATTTCAGATAAGCTAGCTGATTTGAACTGGAAACGAAATCAAGATTGGAAAACACCTTTTACCACTTCAAATGCACGTCCGGCTGTGTTTACTTTTGATGGTGATGTGTACATTGGATTAGATGCGTATTCGATTCCAGAAAAAAAAACAGAAGCTTTACAAGATCGTTTAAGAATCCTATCCGGTTTGTATGGCTTGCTGAAACCATTGGATTTAATTCAGGCGTACAGATTGGAAATGGGCACCAAATTACCCATTGGCGAAAGCAAAAATCTGTATGAATTTTGGAAACCAATCGTTACAAAAGCTTTAAATAAAGAGCTCAAAGAAGACGAATTGTTTGTCAATCTTGCAAGTACGGAATACTTTTTGGCAATTGATGTCAAGGCGTTGAAAGTTCCTGTGATCACTCCGGAATTTAAAGAGTACAAAAACGGAAAATTAAAGATCATCAGCTTTTTTGCCAAAAAAGCTAGGGGAATGATGGTGCGTTATATTATTGATACGGATGCTCAAACGATTGAAGATTTAAAAGGGTTCAATTATGATAGCTATCAATTTGATGCAAATTTATCGGAGGGCAATCATTTGGTTTTTACCCGTTAGAGACGCTATTAATCGGCTCTTTATTAATGCATGGCATCAGCAGGATTGATTTTGTTTTTCCCTTTTTTGATAAAAAAGATGATTGGAATACAACACAGAAACATAATTCCCAGATACAGAAAAATATCCATATACGATAAAACGGTACTTTGTTTCATCACTGAATAATCAATAACCTGATAGGCTTTTTTCAGCGATTCATTAGCACTAAATCCTTTTGACATAAACCCTTTTTGCAACATTATAACGCGTTGTTGGACTTCGAACTTGCTGGCATCTAAATTTGAAATCAAATTTACTCTGTGTTCCTGACCAAATCTCGTGATAAAGGTGGTGATAATTGCTATTCCAAATGAACCTCCCAATTGGCGCATCATTCCTGTAAAGGCTGCCCCTTCGCCAATATCCTTTCCTTTTAAGGTGGAGAGTGACAGTGTGGTTATGGGTACAAACAGCAGTCCCAATCCTATTCCTCTTAAAATTAATCCCCAATACAAATGCTCAACACCCGTATTAGGAGTCAAGCTGTTGTGCATCATTAGGGTAAAGAAAAAGAAAATCAAAAAACCAAGACCCACCATATAACTTTGCGGAACACCTCTTTGAATTAGTTTACCAATAATGGGCATCATAATAGCAGTGGTGATTGAACCCGGAATAAGCAATAATCCTGCATCTGTAGCGGTCCAGCCTAGAATGGTTTGGGTGTAAATTGGAATTATTAATGTGGAACCATAAAGACCAAAGCCTAATATGAAACACATTATGACACCAATTCTTAGATTTCCATCTTTTAAAACCTGCAAATTGACAATAGGATGTTTGTAGGTCATTTCTCTCCAAATGAATAATACCAGGCCAAAAATGGATACCGTACTCAAGAATATAATTATTTTATTGTTGAACCAGTCATCTTGTTGTCCGTGTTCTAGAACATATTGCAAAGAACCAATAAACACAGTCAACAGAAAAATCCCCAACCAATCGACCTGATTGGCTTTTAGTTTTTCGCCATATTTAGGACTTTTAACAAAAGTTAAAGCTAGAATAGTAGCTATGATACCAATGGGAATATTGATATAAAAAATATAAGGCCAAGAGAAATTGTCAACAATATAACCCCCTAATGGCGGACCCAAAGTAGGTCCCACGATAACTCCCATTCCATAAATAGCCTGTGCCATACCTCGTTTTGCAATGGGATAACTCTCTGTTATAATGGTTTGTGCGGTCACTAATAAAGCACCACCGCCCAAACCCTGAATAAATCTAAACGTAATAAGTTCCCATATATTATTGGCATTGCCGCACAAAAAAGAGGCTACTGTAAAAATGATAATGGAAGTCACAAAATAATTTCGTCTTCCAAATTGTTGTGAAAGCCAGCTGGTCATAGGGATTACAATCACGTTTGCAATAGCATAAGCGGTAATGACCCAAGCAACATCATTTAATGTGGCACCCAGACTTCCTCTCATGTTTGTCAGTGCCACATTGACTATAGTGGTATCTACGATTTCAAGTAAAGCACAAAGTACTGCTGTGATCGTAATAAGAACTCGTCTGTAGCCATATTCTACTAAATCGTCTTCTCCTGCTTGTGCCATTTATACTAAAGTGTAAACTATCATTTTATTAAAAGAGGTGCCGTTTTTAATTCAAAAAAAACAGCTTTAATCTAAATGTACATCAACATCTACATTCATTCCCGGGCGCAGTAATTTTATTTTTTCAGGGTCATTTGTTGGAATCAAACTTATTTTAACAGGTAATCTTTGAATGGTTTTTACAAAATTTCCTGTGGCATTATCTGGCGGTAATAAGGAGAAACGGGATCCTGTTGCTGGGGAAAAGGAAGTAATGGTTCCCTTGAAATCATATTCGGGATACGCATCTACTTTTACGATTACTTTTTGACCAATAACCATTTTGTTGAGTTGCGTTTCTTTGAAATTAGCAACTACCCATGCTTCATTGTTGTTGATAATATAAAATAGGGATTGCCCTGGTTGCACTAGTTGTCCCGGCTGAATATCAATTTTTGATACCTGACCATCAATAGCAGCAGTGATAGCAGTGTAGGTTAAATTTAATTTTGCGGCATCAAGCATTGCTTTTGCTCTTTGTATATTGGCTGCAGCCACTTCTGTCTGTTTACCTGAAACTTTAGATTTAGCTATAATAACTGATTTTTGAAAGGCAGTGGCTCTTTCCTGTTGTTGTAACACGCGTACTTGACTTTCAGCTTCCAGTTTGGCGGCTAAAGCCTGTTCGTATTGTTGTTTTGTGATCGAATGGCTTTTGTATAAATTATCATATCGATTGTAATCACTGGTTATGCGTCCCAATCTTATTTTTGCGGATTCGATATTACCACTTGCAGATCGTACATTGGCATCCGAAACAGAAATACTGGCTAAAGCACTTCCTATATCAGCTTTAGTAACTTCAAAATTACCTTCAGCGCCAATCATTGCAGCATGTGCTTCTTCAATTTTTAACTGGTAATCCCTTTTGTCAATGGTAAAAAGCGTATCGCCTTTCTTTACAAAATCATTGTCCTTGATGTACACTTTATCCACATATCCTGAAACTCTTGGGATAATTGGGTTCATGTTTTTTTCAATTTGGGCATCATCAGTTTCTTCGTGAGATTGTGAATGCAGGTATTTAAAAGTTCCGTACGTCCCACCTAAAACTACCAATGCCACTAGGATTATGATAAATTTTGTATTTGTTTTTTTGTTTTCCATGGTAGGTATATTATAATTTTGAAAGTGTGAAGGTTTGAGATAATTGGCCGGTTACCGAGAGTAACTCATAGTATTTTTGAATGGTATTGGCTTTGGCCAAAGTCTTATTGATTTTAGAACTCAATTGCTCTACATCAGCCTCCAGTAAATCATTAGTGTCCGAAAGACCATTATCATATTTATCTTTGATGATTCTGTAATTTTCAGAAGATTGTTCCAGCGCTTGTCCATATACAACATCTTGTTTTAAAGCTAAATCATAATCTTCAATCGCTTTTTGAACTTGGATTTTAATATAATCCGTTAGTATGGCTTCAGAGTTTTGGACTTCTAAAAATTTATTTTCGGCCAGCCGCACTAAAGTTCCGTTTTTTAGAATGGCACTCAAATCATACGAAAGCCCGATGCCTATATTCATCGCGTTTTGCACCGTAATCACATTGCTCAGGTCTAATGCCGTATACCCGCCAACTAACGCAATGGCCGGATAGTACGACCCTTTAGCTATTTTTATATTGGCTTCACTGGCTTTTCCCTGAAACCGAAGGGCTTCTAAATCCTTCCGATTTTCTAGTGCCGGTAATTCATTTTCAGGGATATTAGTCATTTGGAAATCGGCAAAATCACGCTCTCGAATCTCTAATTTTGTGTCCGGATTTAGTTTTAAAAGCGTAACCAGATAAAAGTTGATGATTTTTAAATTATTATTTGTTTCGTCTAATGACAATTGGATTTTCGAAGCCTGTAATTGGGATTTTAACAAATCATTTCTGGGGATAATTCCGTTTTTTTCAAGGGCTATAAAATCGTTTACCCGCTGTTGCGCACTTTTTTGATTTTCTTTTAGTAGTTCAATTGTTTTCTGGGCTTTGTATAAACTGGCATAATAATCAATCACCCGCAACGCAATTTCCTCCTTTGTTTGCAATGCCGTAGCCATTTCTGCCTGATACAAATTTTCATAAACGGTGATGCTATTTTGAATTTTAAAACCTGAGAAAACCGGAACACTAGCATTCAACTGTCCAATCATCAATTGATTGACAATTGGGAGTGCTTCCTGAGTTCCTGTATTATTTTGATTGAGTTTGAAATTAACGGAAGCATTTGCTAATCTTTGGTATTGCCCTGAAAGTTTCAAATCAGGATATTGATTGTTTTTGGTAGATTGCAGTTCGTACTTTTTAGTTTTTACTTTTGTATTGGCTAGTGTAACTTCATTACTTTTGGCCCAAGCCAAATTGATGGCTTCGTTCAATGTTAAACTTGTTTTTTCTTGCGCTGCTGCAGATGAAATTCCAATGAAGAAAATCACAATGAGCATGAATGGACTAACTTTCATACGTAGATAATTTTTGTTTTTTGTAGGAATATGGAATTCGCATAGGTCTTTATTATTGTTTGCATAGCATTTCTGGTGTGCCCATTTCATAGATCAGAAGTGCCTTTACAGTTTGTTGAATGTGCGTTGTCAAATTGGTTTTGATGTAATTATTGTATAAATCTTCAGTTTTCAAGTTTAATAAATTTTCGAAGAAAGGTTTGTTCATGTGAAAATGAAAAAAAGTGCCCAGAATTGTGGGTGTGATAAGCGGAATAATAATATCTTTTCTGAAAATGCCTTTATTCTGGCCTTCTTTAATTATAATTTCAAGGGATTTTAGATTTCCTTTTTTTAATTCTGAAAAAACTGAAAGATTTTGTTTGCTTTTTTTGGAGGGGAATTCAAAGTGTAATATTCTATAAATCCCTCGATTACTATTGATTCTGTTGATGTACAGTTCAATCAGCTTATTGATTTTGTCAAGGGGTTCCAGATCTTCCAGTAATAAATGTTCTAATTGATTTTTAAGATCTGAAGTTCTGTACACTATAAGCGATTCCAGTAGTCGCTCTTTGGACCCAAAATAATACGAAACCATAGCAATATTGATTTTTGCTATTTTTGCTATGTTCCTAATCGAAGTACCGTCAAATCCCTTTTCTGCAAAAAGAGTTTCTGCAACTTCCAGGATTTGAATTTGTTTGTCGTTAAAATTACGTTTCAAGAGAATTTAATTTTTTCAAAAACAAAACTAAACAAGCGTTTAAATTAAACAACCGTTTGGTTTTTATTTAACATTGTTTTAACATTTTAAATAAAGCCGAACGGTTTTTTTTATTTTTGATAGTCTCAAAAAGGAAGGTTTCGGGAACGGTGACTTCTATCTAAAATTGTGAATATCTATTTTAGGAATAGTAAATTTAGTTTCCTTTAAAATCTATCTTTGACATCCTAAAAATAAAATAAAATGAGCACAACTTGGTACGAATGCAAAGTGAAATATAGAAAAACAGATGAAACTGGCGGGCAAAAAATTACGACCGAACCCTACTTGGTAGATGCGTTATCTTACACAGAAGCCGAAAGCCGAATTAATGAAGAAATGTCAGCGTATATCAGTGAAGAATTCAAAATCACGAATATAAAAGTGGCTAATTATGCTGAGATTCATCCTTTTGAAAATGCAGATCGCTGGTTTAGATCTAAAGTTTCATTACTCGCCTATGACGAAGAAAGTGGCAAAGAACGCAAGACCAATATGTATTTATTAGTGCAAGCCAATGAGGTAAAAGAGGCTTATGATAATACTATCAGTGTGATGAAAGGCACGATGGGAGATTATACGATTCCTGCTATTTCAGAATCTCCTATTATGGATGTTTTTCCGTATTTCAGTGGAGAAGAAGGAGAATTGGAACAATTAGAAAGGTTCAATGCAATCAAAGCTTCTAAACCGGAAGCAACTGTCGAGATAGAAGATCACATGGAGTTTGAAACCGCACTTGAAGAAGAAGTTGCAGTTTAAGACAAATTGTATTAAATAAAACTCACCGCAAATTCGCAAATTATAGAAACCGTTGCTAACTGTTTTTATCTGCGAATTTGCGGTTTTTAAATTTTAATACTAAGTTTTTTATAATTCCAATTGGTTCTGTCTAGCCAAGACTTTCTCGTATGCTTTTCGTGGGCTTCCTCTAAAATAAACTTCACCACAATAGGTATAACCTGAACTTTCAAAAATTTTTATCATGGCAATGTTGTCAAAATTGGTGTCTGCTTTTATGCTGTAAATGAGGTTGCTTACCGCAAAATCCTCAATGTGTCTGAGAATCATTTTAGCCAAGCCTTTGCCTAAATACTTTTCAGCAATAGCTACGCGGTGAAGTACAACAAAATCATCATTGGTTAACCAGTTTCCTTCAATTTTCTCATAAGCAGGCTCGTCATTGATTAATACCGCACTATAGCCAATGATGGTTTCTCCTTCAACCAAAACAAATCCTTCCCCTTTTTCTATATCTTTTTGTACAACCTCTGGATTTGGGTAACCGTCTTGCCATTGATTGCTGCCGTCTTTTTTTCTTCGAATGATAGCTTGTTGTAATATCTCCCATATTGGAGATATCTCAGAGGATTCTGCTTTTCTAAAGTGATACTTGATCATCGTAATTTAAGTTTTTTAGGGTATTCGCTAAAGTATTTCTGCCGCTTACAAAGGGTACTAAATTAGGTTTTATTTTTCGTTTTTTTTTAGCTTTGGTCTATAAAAGAGTGTTTTTTTATACTCAAAAGAAGCTGTAGAGTACAAATGAATCAACTTCTGGAACGTTTATGGAATGACAGAACAGAACTGTTGAATAAAAAAAAGACTACAGCAATTCCTGAAATTAAACTAGAGTCAAATTTAACAATGATAGCGGTGGTGGGCATCTAACACTATTTGTCAATAGATAAAATACGTTTTTTATGTTTCATAAGTGTGTAAATTATTCGAGCGCAATACCCAAAACAAATCCTAAAGTATTCTAAATTGTATTGATTTACAGTTTTTTATTTCTGAATTTTGATATCTAAAGATAGATCATGAAAAAGAAAATTCTGGCCTTAGGAAGTCTAACATTGCTCTCAGTAACTTTATTCGTAATGAATCTGTGCCACTCTACACCTAAAAAGGTAAAGGCAATACAAAATTTTGATAAAGACAAATTTCTAGGCAACTGGTACGAAATTGCACGGCTGGATTTTGTTTTTGAAAAAAATTTAAACAATACCACAGCTAAATATTCACTCAATAAGGATGGAAGTCTTAAAGTGATAAATCGGGGTTTTAATTTTATAAAGAACAAATACGTTGCAGCTACAGGCAAGGTTAAGTTTGCGGGCGATTCAAACACCGGAAAATTAAAAGTTTCTTTTTTTGGTCCATTTTATTCAGGGTACACCATTATAGCACTTGATTCGGATTATAAATATGCTTTGATGGCTGGGAGAAGTCTTAAGAATTTATGGTTTCTTTCACGAGATAAAACAATGCCTCAAAATATAAAACAAGAGTATCTAAAAACAGCACAAGACCTTGGCTACAATACTTCACAACTCATTTGGGTCCAACACAATTAATTGATACAATTGAAAACGTACTTGCTTATTTTCAATAATTGGTACTTAGTACGTTCCAATTGAAGCCGTAAATTGTGCAGGAATGTATGAAAAAAAATATTTATTAATTTTTTCAGGAAAAATTAGAATAGTATTTTTGTCACATGAATTTATCCAAATCAAGTGTTTTGTTTATGGCAGCCTGCACTGGACTTATTGTTGCCAACCTCTATTATTGCCAACCCTTAATTATTTTAATAGCATCCGAATTTAAAATCCCCGTTACGGATTCCGGTACAATAACCTACCTGACGCAAGCAGGTTATGCTATTGGACTTTTTTTTATGGTTCCGCTTGGCGATAAGATTGAACGTAAAAAACAGATTTTAATCACCACTTTTGCCTCAGTAATAGCCTTGATTATTGCGGCTACTGCCCAAAGTTTTGTGGTGCTAGAAATTGCTTCATTACTTATAGGTATTACTTCTATAGTACCACAATTGATTTTACCTTTGGCTGCCTCTTTGAGTAAGCCGGAAGAACGGGGTAAAGTGGTAGGGACCATTATGAGTGGTTTGCTTGTGGGGATATTATTGTCTAGAACCCTTAGCGGCTTTATTGGAGATATTTGGGGCTGGCGAGCCATGTTTTGGATAGCCGCCGGAATATGTCTTTTTATTTTTTTGTAATCTACAAGCAATTTCCATTCAATCAACCAGTATTCGGGGGAACTTATGCGCAATTAATCCAATCGCTTTTTTCTTTGATAAAAACCCAACCGTTATTGCGAGAAGCAACCGTGATGAATGTATTTTGTTTTGCTCAATTTGGAGCGTTTTGGACCACAATGGTGTTATTGCTTTCTGATGATCCTTTTCATTTTAATAGCGCAACAATAGGTCTTTTTGGCGTGGTGGGCGCTTCCGGAGCATTAGCGGCACCTTTGGTAGGTAAAATCGGAGACAAAGGCAGTTCTAGAGTTGTTGTGGGATATGGCAGTTTATTGATGTTAGTCAGTTTTGTTATTTTTTATTTTTCAGCACAAAGTATTATCGGAATAATTATAGGGATTGTCTGTATTGATATTGGTTTACAAAGTGTTCATATTTCAAATCAAACCCGTGTATATTCAATACTTCCAGAGGCACGAAACCGTATGAACACCGTGTATATGTCGTTTAGTTTTTTAGGAACTGCGGCAGGTTCAGCTTATGGTTTGATGTTATGGAAATATGGAGGCTGGAAGGCTGTTACTTTGGGTTGCATTATTTTGTCATTATTAGCATTAACTGTGTATGCAGTTACTTATAAACGCAAAGACAAAGTGCAAAAAGTACAATGAATTGAGTATTATAAAAAAAGCGCAAAGTATTTTGACTTTGCGCTTTTTTTATAATACTCTGAAATACTTTAAAAAAAAAAATAGTTTTTTACATGAGTTTGCCAAAGAAAACAGCATTCCAAAATAATTTTTCTGTTCCCAGCCAGAAGGCTCGGAAATTAGTATTGTCTGTGAAAATTAAAATAGCTCCATCTCCTTTTCGAATGGCTTGAAACGGTACGGTTTCTTTTAACAACTCCAGTTTTGGTTTCGAAATGTAACCGCTCAACAATGGATTTTTAGTATACTGGATTGGATTACCAAAACTGTTTTTATTGGGTTCAATAAAAATAGAGGAGTTTCTGAAAATAGGCATCGTATTTCGTGGCATTCCATAATTAATAGGATGTGATAAATCTAATCTGGTTTCAAATATTGCCCCGCCAATCTCTTGTGCTCCCTTGAAATCACTAGTTTGTTCAAATGAAATTGCTTTAGCTTCATTTTTAGTAGTTTTCAAAGTTAATTCAATTAATTTACTATCATTCAGCCATTTAATAGCATCCTGATACGCAATTAAAGTTCCTCCACTTTGAGTCCATTGCTCTATTTTAGCTGCTGTAGCTGGTGAAAGTCCACCATAATTTCCATTGACCATGATCAAAGTCGTATAACCACTTAGAGTCACTCTTTGTAGTTGTTCCATATCTATTTTAGTCAATGGAATTTGTGCTTTTTGATCAAATAAATGCCATAATTCTCCCGCATCTGATGGATCAACACCACGTCCCACGACCATAGCTACTTTAGGCATGGTAAGATTGACTAGATTGGGATTTCCTAAATTGGCACCATCAGTAAACCCGGTTTCTACGGCGGTAATAGCAATAGCGTATTCCGGGATAATTTGGTTCAGGTACGCATACATTTCATCTGAACTCATTGTCTGATTCTGAACAGGTACTAACAAACTCCCATAGGAAAAAGTTTTTCCGTTGTGGACAAATGGTTTCTTAGTGGTTTTTATACGCAGTCCTTTGGCCTGTAATTGGTATAAAAGTTTAGGAGAATTGTAGTCTGTCCATTCGATTAGGTATCCTACATCACTTTTTTGATTGACCGTTCCGGGTTTCAATACATTTTCGTAACGTGCCCCGGCTTGTGAAAGGGAATTCAGTTCCTCAAAATTTAAATTGAAAGCCAGATCAAAATTCCATGCTGAAATGTCATAAAAGATACTGTCTTTGAACTTGGTTTGTCTATCAAAAATAGCGTGTATGAGCTTTGATTTTTTTTGTTCCATGGGAATAATAATACTCAAATCTTTACTGAATTTCTTTTTGTTGATGGTGATGTCTTCTTTCAATTGCAGCATTTCAATTTTATGCTGGCTAAGTATTTTGGCGAGTTCTTGAACTTTAGTAGCATCTTTTTCGTCTCCAAATACATAGCCTTTTGTTTTGTTTCTTTTACTTTCGGCACTGGAATTAGTAAAAAAATCGCGTTGGTATTCCAGCAACTCTTTTCGCATTTCATACGCAGCCTGTACTGATGACAAGCTGGTTGTAAATTGATTTTTGATGGTAAATGGAAAAGTGATTATTCCGTTTACGCTTTGTTGGGCATGTCCTCTTGAACTCGCTTGTTCAAATAAAATACCGATACCTCCATTGATGTCAGGATAGGTAGATCCTTTGCCGTAATAAAAGTCATCAAAACCATCTTCGACATAATAAAAACTTCCAATTTTATCCAATGCTTTGGCATGGTAGCCTGCAATTTTTTTGGTTAGTTTTTGGTTTAATTCAGGAGTGAGTGGGTTGGTGCGACTTTGAACTCCCGGCTGAAAAAAGTAAGTCGAATTAGTTCCCATTTCGTGAAAATCACACAATACATTTGGCATCCATTTCCTGAAAGTCCTAATGCGCGCCTGACTTTCTGGAAGTTGAACGGGAAGCCAGTCTCTGTTCATGTCAAACCAGTAGTGATTAAATCTTCCGCCTGGCCATGCTTCATTAAATTCTCGGTCATTAGGATCTGTTACTAAGTTTTTACTTTTATGGCTGTTCACCCAAGTTGAAAAACGATGCAAACCATCTGGATTTAAACTTGGATCTAATAGAATAATCGTATTATCCAGCATTTTCTTTAGTTCAGGACTTTCTGAGGCTGTAAGATAATAGGCCAGAGCAATTGCGGCACCGGTTCCGCTGGATTCATTTCCATGGATTGAATAGCCTAAATAGAGTACGATAGGCAAATTAGATACATCCGAAGCATTAGTATCTGAATCCGATAAAGCGAGGTGTTTTCTATGAATTTCATCAATTTTTGCTAAATTTTCAGGACTTGAAATGGTAAGTAATTGTAGTGGACGGTTTTCATAAGTGTAACCGGTTGTTTCTATTTGCACTCTGTCAGAAGCTTTTGCAATAGCTTCCATAAAGCGAACTACTTGATTGTGATCAGTATGCATTTCTCCTAATTCAAAATTAAAAACACTTTTAGGTGTCGGAATTTTGTCATTGTACGTTTCGTTTTGCGGCAAAAAATACGCTAGCGGTACTGGTCTTTCTTGCGCATTGCAAATGAAACTAAAAAAGAGTAAAAGGTAATAAATAGATTTCATAGATAAATAGGTTTTTAGTGGTGACGGTATAAAAAGAATCATTTGAATACAGGTTGTGTTAGAATTACATCAAAGATTAAATTTCAAGTGGCTTTAAATAGGATCCTTTTTAAGACAGAAAATTGGAAGAAATTTCAAGATGATTTATCAAATGTAACGTTTTAGTGAATAGGTTCAAATAAATTAATTTTGTAAATTTGCATTTCAATAAAAATTAAAAAGCAATGGAAAACGGAATATATGCTAAGTTCAACACCACAAAAGGGGCTGTTTTAGTAAAACTAACGCACGATTTGACTCCTGGTACAGTTGGGAACTTTGTAGGATTAGCAGAAGGGAACTTAGAAAATAAAGTTAAACCACAAGGAGTTAAGTTTTATAATGGATTAAAATTTCACAGAGTAATTCCTGATTTTATGGTACAAGGCGGTTGTCCACAAGGAACAGGAACTGGAGATCCAGGGTACAAATTTGATGATGAGTTTCATCCAAGTCTAAAACATGATCGTCCGGGTGTTTTGGCGATGGCCAATTCAGGACCAGGAACGAATGGTTCTCAATTTTACATTACACACATTCCTACGGAATGGCTGGATAATAAGCATACTGTTTTTGGTCATGTAGTTGAAGGTCAGGATGTCGTTGATGCTATCGCTCAAGGCGATGTTTTAGAGACTTTAGAGATCGTTAGAGTAGGAGATGAAGCTAAAAATTGGAATGCAATTGAAGCTTTTATTAGCTTTAAGGGATCACGGAACAAACGGGATGCCACTTTGAAAGCTGATGCTGAAGCTGCGATGGAAAAATTAGCTGCGGGTTTTGAAAAAACAGAAAGTGGACTGCGTTACCAATTCATCCAAAGAGGAGAAGGTAAAAAAGCAGAAAGCGGAAAAACCGTTGCTGTTCACTATGAAGGTTCATTAGAGAATGGAAAAGTGTTTGATTCCTCTTATCCAAGAAAAAAACCAATCGAATTTAGATTGGGGCAAGGTCAGGTTATTGAGGGTTGGGATGAAGGAATTGCCTTGTTGCGTGTAGGTGACAAAGCACGTTTTGTGATTCCATCTCATTTAGGGTATGGATCTCGTGGTGCCGGAGGAGCAATTCCGCCAAATGCTACTTTGATTTTTGATGTAGAATTGATGGAAGTAAAATAGTTTTTAGTACTCTTTTCAGCGACTAGAAAAGACAAATACAAAGAATCCCAAAACGAAAGTTTTGGGATTCTTTTATACCGCTTATTTTACTGTACTTATTTTTATATTTTTTCGCTTATTTTTAAGGCTTTTTTATCGGAATACTTAATTGTCAATATTTATTCTTACTTCTTGGTAATTGGCATCATAGCGCCAGGAAAAACCAATACCTCCATACAGTGCAGATGGAGTATCTTTAAGACTTGTACTTATTGAGGCATCAATTTGCATGTCTTTATTTAACAAATAAGCAGCGCCACCACGAACAATTGCATCGCTGTAAAAATCACTTTTGAACCCCTGATTTTCTACAAATCCGGACCATTTGTCATTAAACCCTCTAGTCAAAGTTAGCACGTAGCCATAACTCGGGAAATCAGTTGTAATATAGTCAGCAATGATATTCGTTACAAAAACCCACCTGCCATCACCTAAATGATTTTGGGTAATCAACATAATTTTTGGAGATATACCGGATTCAGTGGAAAAAGAATACGGATTGTCTGCCATTGTAAAATTAGCTCCTGCAAACACAGATACAGCAGGTATTAGTTGGTGCCAGTCAAAACTGCGATTGGCTTTCCAGCTGTAGAGGTTTGTTTTTTTTTCATAATTACGGAAAGGATCATACACTAAATATTTAGCTCCCAGAACCGTTTGCTTGAAGTCTGCACGATTGCTTTTGTTGAATAAAGAAGTGTACAGTTCGTTTTGGTATTGTATATCGGCTATCAATTCCAGCTTTTCCATGAATAATCCCCATCGCAATGTGGCATCAATCCCAAAACCGTTTGCATCATAGTTCAATAAACGATGGTTTTGTTTGATCCCGTAAACACCAGTTTCTATTTGGATAACAGACTTTCCAACAGCAAAAGCCGACATGGTTTCACCCGGTCTGTTCGAATTGATTTGATCCGTATGTTGCCCATAATGAATACTTGGAATCATTGAGAGAGCTACAATTAGTAAGATTTTGATTTTGGACATCTTATTTTTTTTAGTTAAAAAGTAACAACGCTTTTCAAATGTACTATATTTTATTATTTATTTAAGAGAGATAGTTTAATTTTGAACAGTTGATTTATTAATTTTGGAAAAAATTACACTTATATGCAAACAGCTTCATTTACGGGTTTTATAAAAGCACTTTTTTATATGATTGCTTTCTATTATATTTTTAGATTTTTGGCTAAATTATTTCTGCCATTATTAGTAAAAAAAGTAGTGCAGAAAGCAGGCGAAAACATGCAGAAGCAACAGCAGTATGCACAAGAGAATACGTGGCAAAAAACGCAATCTAAGGAGGAAGAAGTTCTTTACACAACAGCAAATACTAAAAACCCACGCGAAACCAAAAAAGTGGGCGATTATGTAGATTACGAAGAAATAGATTAAATTTGTCATTATTAGCATCATTTTTACTATAATCCAAACCATTTTACATTGAAAATAATAAATAAGTTCTATCCACACGCCTTAGCCATACTTGGTTTTGTTGTGATTTCTCTGCTATATTTTTATCCTGTGTTACAAGGAAAGCAAATTTTCCAGTCTGATATTGTGCAATATACAGGAATGGCCAAAGAGCAAAATGACTTTAGAGCCACCAATGATGTGGAGCCGTATTGGACTAATTCTGCATTTGGAGGTATGCCAACCTATCAACTAGGAGCCAAATATCCTCACGATTACATTGGGGCAATAGATGATGTATTGCGATTTTTACCGCGTCCTGCGGATTATTTGTTTTTATATTTTCTTGGATTTTATGGTTTGATGCTGGTATTAAAAGTGGATCCCTTAAAAGCCTTTTTTGGAGCATTGGCCTTTGGTTTATCTACATATCTGATTATTATTCTCGGTGTTGGTCATAATGCTAAAGCACACGCTATTGCGTATATGCCACTGGTTATTGCTGGATTTATTTTGGTGTTTCAAAAAAAATATATTCTTGGAGGTTTGATTACGCTTTTTGCGACAGCATTAGAAATCAATGCGAATCACTTCCAGATGACCTATTATTTATTGATTTTCTTATTGATTCTTTCTATATATTTTGTGTACCGGCAAGTAAAAGAAAAAGACTATAAATCGCTACTGTATTCATTTGGAATACTTGCGGTTGCGGGAATATTTGCTATTGGCACCAATGCGACTAATTTATTAGCTACTGCCGAATATGCAGATTTTAGTACTCGAGGGAAAAGTGAATTAACCTTTAATCCTGATGGTTCAAAAAAGGATAGTAATAGCGCCTTGACGTATGAGTACATAACGGAATACAGTTATGGAATTATGGAAAGTTTTAATCTGATAGCGCCCCGACTTTTTGGAGGCTCAAATAATGAGGCAGTAGGAAAAGACAGTAATATGTTTGAACTAATGGTGGGCAAGGGCGTACCAGAAGATCAGGCAACTGATTTTGTTTCAGGAATGCCAACCTATTGGGGAGATCAACCCATAGTTGCTGCTCCCGCATACATTGGTATAGTGGTTTTCTTTTTGGCTATTATGGCCTTGTTTATTGATACACGCAAAATAAAATATGTATTCCTTTCTGGAGCTGTAGTTGCTTTGATACTTTCATGGGGGAAGAATCTTCCTTTAGTGACTGATTTTTTTATTGACTATATTCCTATGTACAATAAATTTAGAGCAGTTTCCTCCATACAAGTTATTCTTGAATTGTGTTTTCCTGTTCTGGCTATTATGGGATTGCAGTCTTTCTTTACATTGGACAAAAAACTACAAAAGAAAGCCGTAATGGAGACCGGTGTTTTAGGGCTGGGATTAATACTGATCTTGTTTTTTAGTAAAAGTATGTTTAGTTTCTCTGGAGGTAATGATGCGTATTATCAACAAAGTTACGGACCTGACTTTGTTAATGCCTTAAAACAGGACCGAATGAGTTTGTATAGTGCTGATTTATTGCGATCTGGTTTCTTGATAGTAATTACAGCGGGTATTTTATGGTTGTTTATTAAAGATAGGTTTGCTCAGAAAACCGCTATTATACTTGTAGGCTTATTGATGGTTTTTGATTTGTTTTTTGTTGATAAAAATTATGTGTCAGGAAAAGATTTTGTCAGCGGCAGGGAAGTGGAAGTCCCATTTCAGGAAACAGCTTCCGATGTTGAAATTCTCAAGGATACAACTCATTACAGAGTTTTTGAAGTAAGTGGAAACTTGTCCAGCGCACGTGCTTCTTATTTTCATAAATCAATTGGTGGCTACAGTGCCGTGAAGCCGCGAAGAATGCAACAATTATTTGATTATCAAATTGCCAATAATAATATGGAAATCCTAAACATGCTAAATGTCAAGTATGTAATTCAGACGGATAAGGAAGGAAAAGAATTTCCAACTTCGAACCCAAATGCCAATGGGAATGCCTGGTTTGTAAGCAGTGTGAAAGTAGTTAATACCCCTGATGATGAGATGAAATCTTTAGGACAACTAGATACTAAAGATGTCGCAATATTTAACCGGCATGAGCATGGATCTAAGTTTAGAAATGTTGGATTGAAAAGGAGATGGGATACCAGTGGAACCATTCAATTAGACGTTTACAAACCCAATTATCTTAAATATACTGCTAATAATACTAAATATGCTTTGGCAGTTTTCTCTGAAATATATTATGAAAAGGGATGGAATGCCTATGTTGATGGCGTAAAAACAGTTCATTTCCCTGTTGATTATGTATTGAGAGCACTAGTTCTTCCAGGGGGGCAACACAAAATAGAATTCAAGTTTGAACCTCAAGTTATAAAAACCGGAAGCACGATTACGTTGGTAAGTTCCATAGGAATGTTGTTGCTTTTGATTGGTGGGATTTATTTTGAAAGAAAAAAAAGGCGTTAGCTGTCTGATATTTATTTGTAAATTTGATCTAATAAATTTCGAATACATTCTAAATTTTTAATGCAATGGGTAAAGTCAAATTAAATCACGAACATCAACAGTAAAGGAGGCTAGATATGTTGAGGAAACAAGAGGATTGACTTATCAGCAACGTTTTGAAAAACTGATGGCAATAATCGAAATATCTTGCTTATTAAAGGCAGCAAAGAAATATTCAAAATCAAAATAATTTGAAATGAATATGCATAAACAAATAATAGATGTTTGGAAGTACTTGTCAGAAAACAAGGTAAACTATTTAACTATCGGTGGATTTGCAGTAAATATTTACGGCTACGGAAGAAACACAGGAGATATTGATATTTTCATTGAAGATACGATTGCTAATCGTGGAAATTTAAGAAATGCGATCAAACAAATTGGTTTAGGTGATTTTTAAAGTATTAATACAATGCAATTTATTCCGGGACGGACAGATTTCACTCTAAATATTAATTTTAGATTGGATATTATGACTTCTGTTAAAGGTTTAGAAAATCAGCCTTTTGTAGTACTTTTAGAAAAAGCAAATATCATAGATATAGATGGAATTCCAGTGTTTTTTATTGATTATGATAATTTGATTATTTCCAAAAAAGCAGCTAATAGACTTAAAGATCAACTAGATATTGAAGAGTTGGAGAAACTAAATAACAAAAATATTTATTAAAATTATGATAGAATTATTCGGTTTAAAATCGTTTCAACAAATATTGTTGTTACTTTTTTTATTAGGTTTTATTTTTGGAGTATTGTTTGGTATTTACTTATTTATACCTGACAAATTTAAATATTATTCAGTAATCCCCGCTTTACCGGCTTTTTACATTATTTCAAAAGGATTGTATCAAAACAGTACTTTGTTTTTTACGGATTTAAAATCAATTACAACAAAATCCTAAACTTGGAACCAAAAAAAATTTTAATAATTACCTATTATTGGCCACCGGCTGGAGGACCTGGGGTACAACGTTGGCTAAAGTTTGTTAAGTATTTGCCAGATTTTGGCATTCAGCCGATTGTGTATATTCCGGAGAATCCAACTTATCCTATTGTTGATGAAAACTTGGTTAAAGAAGTTTCGGATAAGACCATTATTCTGAAACAGAAAATTTTTGAACCGTATCAACTGGCTTCGTTTCTTTCGAAAAACAAAACCCAAAAAATCAGTTCCGGGATTATTCCAAATCAAAAAAAACAATCTTTTCTGGATAAAACGTTTCTTTGGATTCGCGGGAATCTTTTTATTCCAGATGCACGTGTTTTTTGGGTAAAACCATCAGTTGCTTATCTGGAGAAATATATTGTAGAAAACAATATTGATACCATAGTTACTTCCGGACCACCGCACAGTCTGCATCTTATTGGAATGGAATTAAAACAGAAATTAGATTTAAAATGGTTTGCTGATTTCAGGGATCCATGGACCACTATTGGTTATCACAAATCCTTGCGATTGTCGAGTTTTGCTGCTAAAAAACACAAAGCACTAGAACACCAGGTTTTGAATACAGCCGATACCATTATAGTCACGAGTAAAACTACTAAAACTGAATTTGTAGCGATTACAAATAAGCCCATTGCGGTAATTACCAATGGGTATGATATGGAGCAAGTCGAAAAACAAGTGTTAGATTCTAAATTTTCTTTGGCGCACATTGGTTCTTTTCTTTCCGAGAGAAATCCTCTGATTTTATGGGAGAGTTTGGTTGAATTAATTAATGAGATTCCGGAGTTCAAATCGCATGTAGAAATAAAGCTAATCGGAGCAGTCAGTCAAGAAGTTTTGGAAACTATGACGCAATTCGGGTTAAATTCCTATTTGAATAATTTGGGATATGTTTCGCATGCAGAAGCGATTGCACATCAAAGAAAATCCCAGGTTTTGTTGCTTGTCGAAATTAATTCTCAAGAGACTAAAAGCATTATCCCTGGAAAATTATTTGAATATATGGTTTCCAGCCGTCCAATTATTGCAATTGGTCCCAAAGGTTCTGATTTTGCCGAAATTATTACCACTACCAACACAGGCATATTTTTTGATTATTCGGAGAAAATGAAACTTAAAAGTGTAATTTTGGACTTTTATAATCAGTTTTTGGAAGGTGAATTGCAAGTAAATGGAGTTGGATTACAGCGTTATTCCAGAAAAAATCTTACAAAAGAATTGGTTGAACTGCTTAATAAAATATAAATTAAAAGTGAGATTGCTTTGTGTCTCGCAATGATAAAGAAATGGGAATAGTATTAAATCAATCTTTAAAGAATACAATAATTACCTATTTTGGTTTTGGTATTGGGGCAATAAATACACTTTATTTGTATCCGTTTTTTTTAGGAACAGTATTTTATGCCTTAACAAACTACATTCTTTCTTGGGCAAATATCATTATGCCTTTATTGGCTTTTGGTATGCAAAATACGTTGGTGAAGTTTTATACTCAGTATAAAACAGAAGAAGAACGCTCTCAGTTTCTCTCGTTTACTGTACTAATTCCTTTCTTGTTGTGTATCCCTTTAGTATTGATTGGATTATTCTTTTTTGAACCTATTTCATTATACTTGAGCAAAGAAAATCCTGTAGTCAAGGATTATTTATGGCTTATTCCATTTATAGGACTTAGTATGGCTTATTTCGAGATCTTTTATGCTTGGGCCAGAGTGCACATGCATTCGGTTTTTGGAAATTTTGTGAAAGAGGTAGGGCTAAGATTATTTTCTTTATTTGCTTTGATTGGAGTCTATTATAAATGGATTACAGTGGTACAATTTATTTATGTTACTGCTATTATTTATTTTCTGGCTTTTGCTATAACGATGTTTTATGCTTTCCGAATAAAAAAACCTGTATTTCAGTTTTCCATTCCTCAAAATGTGAAAGATGTTTTAGTATATACTTTTTTCATTATTTTATCAGGTAGTGTTGCGGTTATGTTGTTGGATATTGATAAAATTATGCTGAATCAATACATTAAAATTGAGAATATAGCCTATTATTCCGTTGCTACTTATATTGCATCCGTCATAGCAGTTCCCAGTAGGGCGATGCATCAAATTACATATCCCATAACGGCTAAGTTAATGCATGAGAATAAACAGGATGAATTAAATGATTTGTACAAAAAGACTTCAATTAATTTGCAAGTTGTAGGTGGTTTTGTAATGCTGTGTATTTTTGTCAATATCAACCAGTTGTATGTAATGGTTCCAAAAGAGTATAGTGGAGGAATTCTAGTGGTATTTTTGATAGGGATTTCTAAATATTTTGATTTGATTTTAGGAAATAATAATGCTATTATTTTTAATTCAAAATACTACCGTATGGTCTTGTTTTTAGGTTTATTACTTGTTTTTCTAACAATAGGACTGAATATGTTTTTTATACCAAGATATGCTATAACAGGAACTGCAGTAGCTACTTTGTTATCAATAACACTGTATAGTTTGGCTAAACTGCTTTTTGTAGTCAAGCGTATGCACTTGTATCCGTTTACAATACAGACATTATATTCTCTTGCGATAACTTTTGTATTGTTCTTGATGTTTTATTTCTGGGAATTTCCTTTTCATCCAATCATAAGCATAGGATTAAAATCTATTTTAGTAGCCGTTTTATATATTTATATTAATTACAAGTTTGTTATTTCAATAGAGATAAACGAAGCTCTGAATCTGGTTGTAAAAAAATTCACCTAAATATTATTTATTTTCGGATTGTTACGTATTAAGTCACTTATTTTCATGTATTTATAATTATTATTTTTATATTTAATAAAAAATAGAAATGCAAAATATCACTAAAAGTGGGTATTGTGAAGTTCTAAAATTGCCATTATTTTTGTAAACGTCATTTTGTCACTACTAGTAAAAAAATTAGAGATAAATTATCTGAAATAATATGAAAAGCAATACAAGTATAACCGAGGAGAATTTTATAAAGTTTTCCTCCATCCTGGAAAATAAAACCAACCATGGATTTATAGTGTTGGAACGAAACGACAAGTTGCCCTTCGCTATTTTATTGAAAAAAAGAAAAAAAGTAGATCATCTTTTTAATTTTTGTATCTGTTGCATTACATTAGGACTGTGGTCCATCGCCTGGATTTATATTACACAGGTTTCCTCAAAAGCTAAAAAAATACTTGTAGCTATTGATGAAGATGGAAATACTTTTGAAGAGAAATGTTATATGGGATAATATTTATAATTTATCTTTCAAATATTTTCCCGTAACAGATTCTTTTATTTTAACAACTTGTTCCGGAGTTCCTACCGCCAATAATTTCCCGCCATTTTCCCCGCCCTCAGGCCCCAAATCAATAATCCAATCCGCACATTTTATTAAATCAAGGTTGTGTTCAATAACAATAATTGAATGTCCTTTATCAATCAATGCATCGAAAGACGCTAATAATTTTTTGATGTCATGAAAGTGCAGTCCCGTTGTAGGTTCGTCAAAAACAAATAAGGCTTTGTCTTTTGTAGCTCCTTTCACTAAGAATGAAGCCAGTTTTATTCGTTGGGCTTCGCCTCCGGACAGAGTAGAAGATGATTGGCCTAATTGAACATATCCCAATCCCACATCTTGCAAAGGCTGTAATTTTTGAGTAATTTTAGTCTGTTTATTTGCTATAAAAAAGGCAATAGCATCATCGATTGTCATCGTTAGTATATCGTGAATGTTTTTACCTTCAAAAGCGACTTCCAGTACTTCTTTTTTGAATCGTTTCCCGTTGCAGGTTTCACAAGGTAATTGTACATCAGCCATAAAAACCATTTCTACGTTGATAGCACCTTCCCCTTTACATGTTTCACATCTCCCTCCATCAACATTAAAAGAAAAATGTTTGGCTTGATAGCCTCTAATCGTTGATAGTTTTTGTTTAGCATACAATTCTCGGATATCATCATACGCCTTGATATACGTCACCGGATTAGAACGGGAACTTCTTCCTATTGGGTTTTGATCTACGTATTCTATGTGTTTAATTTGAGCAAAAGAACCGGTCATTTCAGTAAATTGTCCTGCTTTTTCACCTGCGTTTTCCAACTTTTTTTGCATGGCCGGAAAAAGGATTTTCTTAACAAGCGTACTTTTTCCACTTCCAGAAACTCCTGTAATAACCGTTAATACATCCAGTGGAAAAGTAACATCAATATTTTGTAAATTATTTTCTCGTGCTCCTTTTATGTCTATAAAATTCTTGAAAAGTCTTCGTTTTTTAGGGACGGTAATTTCTAAATCACCGTTTAGATATTTTGCTGTAAGTGAAGTAGATTTTAGTATTTCATCATAGGTTCCCTGCGCGACTAAATGCCCGCCTAAAGTTCCTGCTTCCGGACCTATATCAATAATCATATCAGCGGCTTTCATGATATCCTCATCGTGTTCTACCACAATGACCGTATTGCCTAAATCGCGTAACGATAACAATACTTTTATCAAACGTTCCGTATCTTTTGGATGTAAACCAATACTGGGTTCATCCAAGATATACATTGAACCCACTAAGCTGCTCCCTAATGAAGTGGCTAAGTTGATGCGTTGTGATTCACCTCCAGAAAGTGTTGCAGAATTTCTGTTTAATGTAAGGTAGTCTAATCCTACTTCGGTTAAAAACGATAGACGGTTGTTGATTTCAACCATTAATCGCTTCGCAATTTGCTTTTCATACACATCTAAATCAATGTTTTCGAAAAAGGTTACCAGATGTTTAATCGGTAAATCAACTAAATCAGAAACCGTTTTTGCGTTTATTTTCACATAGGAAGCTTCTACTCTCAAGCGTTTTCCTTTGCAGGAATGGCATTTGGTTTTGCCTCGATAGCGCGAAAGCATTACTCTGTTTTGAATTTTATAATTTTTTTCTTCCAGTTCTTTAAAAAAATCATTCAGCCCTTGAAAGTAGCTATTTCCATTCCAAATTAGTTCTTTTTGATCCTCAGACAACTCATAATACGGTTTGTGTATTGGAAAATCAAATTTGTAGGCATTATTTACTAATTCGTCGCGAAACCAGCTCATACTTTCTCCTCGCCAAGGGAAGATTGCGTTTTCATAAACAGACAAAGTGGTATTTGGCACGACTAATTCGGAATCAATTCCTATAATATTTCCATATCCTTCACAAACGGGACATGCTCCATACGGATTATTGAAGCTGAACAAATGAACGTTGGGTTCTAGAAATGTAATACCATCCAACTCAAAATTATTGGAGTAGGAATACTTTTTATCAGCGTTTAATTCTTGTAAATGGCAGATCCCTTTTCCTTCAAAGAAAGCAGTTTGCACCGCATCAGCAAGACGATTGTAGAATTCTTCTTCTCCGGAAGTATCGTGATTGACTACAATTCGGTCAATGATTAAGAATATTTCTTTTTTATCTAGTGAATCCGGTAAGTCGTCCAGACGAACCATTTCGTTATTCACTAATATTCGGGCAAAACCTTGCTGTAATAGGACCTTTAGTTTGTCTTCCAGTTTTCGCCCTTCTTCCAGATGAATCGGAGCAAGCAGCAACCATTTGCTGTTTATTGCAAATGTTTTGACATCGGTAACGACATCGGTAACGTTATTTTTTTTGACTTCCCGACCAGAAATAGGCGAATACGTGCGTCCAATTCTGGCAAAAAGCAATTTTACATAATCGTATATTTCGGTTGAGGTTCCTACAGTAGAGCGGGCATTGGTAGTATTCACCTTTTGTTCAATAGCAATTGCCGGAGCAATTCCTTTGATGTATTCCACTTTTGGTTTATCCAATCGTCCAAGAAATTGTCTCGCATACGAAGATAAACTTTCTACGTAACGGCGTTGCCCTTCGGCATATAAAGTATCAAAAGCCAAGCTTGATTTTCCAGAACCCGAAAGTCCCGTGATAACCACTAATTTATTGCGGGGAATGGCGACGTCTACATTTTTTAGGTTGTGTACTTGCGCTCCTTTTATAATAATATTTTTCTTTGGATCTAGTTTCGAAAGGTCAACTTGCATAAAAATGATAATTTTTACAAAAGTAATCAATTTTGAACAGAGAAAAGGGAATGAACAACTCACAAATAATCATTAAAAGCACGGTTGAAAAGTGCTTTTCTTCTTGTATCGTTTTAATATTTTCAATCCAATAAATAAATACTATTATTAATTTTATTTTTGAAAAATTAATAACAAGAACTTTTGAAAACAAAATTATACATTTTTCTTTTTTTAATATCTTTTTGTGTTTTTCGCAAGAGCTACCGCCAATTGTAAAATATTTCTCTACTACTTATGGTGCAGGAAATCAAAACTGGATGATTTCTCAAGATCAAAATCATTATGTTTTCTTTGCAAACAATGAGGGATTATTAGAATTTAATGGATCTAATTGGGAATTGTATCCATCACCAAATGAAACTATTGTTCGTTCTGTAAAAGTGATTGGAAATAAGACTTTTACTGGTTGTTATATGGAATTTCAGTTTTGGAAAAAACGAATAATTAGTGGAGTTTTAGAAATAAAATTGGCGAATTTGATTATTCTGCTAAATATTTTGAAATTACAAACAACTTGAATGTATTCATCGGCATGCTATTTGTGTTGTAAATGTGAAAAAACAAGAAAAATTTTAACAAATTTCAATGAACATCTGTTAATTTATATTAATTTTACTTGGATCTTAAAATAATAATTGGTTAAATTTGAAAACTTTAATAAACCTAAAAACTCTTTAGCCTATATACAAAACTACTTTTTAGAGAAAACTCTCCAATTTTAATTAAAAACTAAAAAGTATAATTATGGTTAATATACAACTCCCTGACGCATTATTGGTAAAGGAATACATCTCAGGTAATGAGGATGCCTTAGCTAAATTGATAAAAAGGCATGAATCAAAAATTTTTGGTTTTATATATTCTAAAATTCCGGATAGAGATATTACCAAAGACATTTTTCAGGATACTTTTATCAAAGTAATAAAAACTTTAAAATCAAATTCGTATAATGAAGAAGGTAAATTTTTACCTTGGGTAATGCGTATTTCCCATAATCTGGTTGTTGATCATTACCGAAAAACTAAAAAAATGCCCATGTTCAGAGAAACGGAAGAGTTTTCCATTTTCTCAATTATGTCCGATGATTCGTTGACCATAGAAAACAAAATAATATCGGAACAAGTCGAACTGGATTTAAAAAAACTAATAGAAGAACTTCCTGCTGATCAAAAAGAAGTTTTGGTGATGCGAATGTACCAGGATATGAGTTTTAAGGAAATTTCAGAGACAACAGGAGTGAGTATCAATACCGCCTTAGGGAGAATGCGTTACGCTTTGATGAATTTGAGAAAAGTGATTGATAAACACCAAATTGTTTTGACTAATTGACAATATACTGAAACTTGCTGCGTTGTAATAGAAAACAAATTTGTATTACTCTATGGCAAAAACTTACTCAAAAAAATCATTAGTTTCTCAAACAATGAAACCCAGTAAAGAAACAATTTCTTTTTTATTAAGCTATTCTAAGGCGTTAAGCATACTGAAAATAGACAATAAAAATTTCGAAATTATATCGAATTGACCAAGAAATAGCAGCTTTCCTATTTTATTTGGATTGTAAAAGACTAGAAAACCGCTTATTCCATTTGGAAGCAGCGGTTTTTTAGCATACTTTATTTTTTATAATATGTATCAATAACCGTTTTTCGGCCAATAGTTTTAGTAATAATATCCTGATCTAAATCCCAGCCACGAGCCGGAGAATATTCTCTTCCGTACCAAATAATTTGAAGATGCAGGTCATTCCAAATTGCTTCAGGAAAAAGGCGTTTAGCATCTTTCTCTGTTTGAACTACGTTTTTCCCATTGGTTAAATTCCATCGGTACATCAAGCGATGAATGTGTGTGTCAACCGGAAAGGCTGGAACTCCAAAAGCTTGGGACATCACGACACTGGCCGTTTTATGTCCTACCGCGGGTAATTCTTCCAGAAATTCAAAACTCTGAGGTACTTTTCCGCCATGTTTGTCAATTAATATATGGGATAAACCATGAATTCCTTTTGATTTCATTGGCGATAAGCCACAAGGCCGAATGATTTCCTTAATTTCTTCGACAGACATTTTGATCATATCAAACGGATTATCTGCTTTTGCAAAAAGTAAAGGAGTGATTTTATTTACTTGAATATCCGTACATTGTGCGGATAATAAAACGGCAATCAGCAACGTATACGGGTCTTTATGATCCAAGGGAATTGGAATCGTAGGATATAGTTTTTTTAACGTATTTATAACAAAAATTACACGTTCCTGTTTATTCATTATTTATTAAATTTGATTGGTAAAGAAAAACAATTTCGGCGGCATTAGCAAAATTCAAATTCAAATCAATAAAAATAATGACAACATTAAAAAAAGGAGATAAAGCACCTGATTTTTCAGGTCTGGATCAAGATGGAAAATTACATCAATTAACAGATTATGCAGGTAAAAAATTAGTAATTTTCTTTTATCCAAAAGCAAATACGCCAGGATGTACAGCTGAGGCTTGTGACTTAAGAGATAATTTCGAGCGATTTGAAGCAAACAATTATGCACTTCTGGGCGTTAGTGCCGATGTTCAAAAAGCACAGGCCAAGTTTAAGGAAAAGTATAACTTTCCTTTTCCATTACTTGCAGATGAAGACAAATCAGTGATACAGGCTTTTGGGGTTTGGGGTCCCAAGAAATTTATGGGAAAAGAGTATGACGGGATCCACAGGACTACTTTTGTAATTGATGAAAACGGGATTATTGATGAGGTTATCTCGGCTGTAAAAACCAAAGTGCATGCTGCTCAGATACTAAAATAAGGATTCCGTGGTGTCATCCTTTATTGCATTTGCAAATATAAATGCAAACCAACTTTTAATAATAAACAAAGTCCAGATCTGCGGTTTTAATTGACCCCAGCTCTGGACTTTGTTTTTAATTTAACTCAAAATTTGACTACTGATTCACGAATTGATTTCCTTCAAAACTTTATTAGGATCAAATCCAAAAAGTCTGTGTTCCTTAATTATTTCTGCAATACCAGGGGGAAGCATTGTTTCCCAACCAGGCTTTCCATTATTAATCATATTTAAAACTTCACGAGAGAACACCTCTAAAATAGAGGGATCATAATCATCTATATCAACTACTTTTCCGTTGAATTTAAAGAATTTATAGAGTTCTTTCATTCTTGGGTGTACTTTTAAATTTTCGGAGGTGATTATTTCTCCATTTTCCCCAATCATTGGATACAAGAATACTTTCATGTCGCGGTAGAATAATTTCCCGAAAGCTTCCAGAATTCCGCCACTTAAATGACGGTAATATTTCTCGTCAAAAATATCTATTAAATTATTCACACCCATGGCTAATCCCATTCTGGCTTTGGTATAATTCGCAAAATACTCCACTACCTTGTAATATTCCTGAAAATTTGAAATCATTACGGTTTGTCCAAGTGAACAGAGTAATTCAGCTCGATCCATAAAATCTCTTTCATCGATTTCTCCATCAGATCGTAGGTTGGATAATGTAATTTCAAAAATCACTAATGTGTTTTCCGGACTGACCTTGTTCTCATTTAAAAACATTTTTAATGATTTCTCATACATGTCCATGTTGACTTTTGTAACGGGACGAAAACTACCCCTAAAAGCAAGGATGTTTTTCTTGTATAATATAGCAGCAGGAAGTATGTTTATTCCATCAGGATTAAACATAACGGCATCAGTCATTCCATTTTTGACTAATTGTAAACTCATCAAACGATTGTCAACATCAGCAAAACGTGGACCTGAGAAATTTATGGTGTCTATTTCTAATTGATCTTTGTCTAAATGGTCATACAAATAACGCAAGAGACGTTTGGGATCATTGTATTTGTAATACGCCCCGTAAATTAAATTTACGCCCAGAATACCCAATGTTTCCTGTTGCAAACGCACATCAGTTTCTTTAAATCGAATGTGAAGAATAATTTCATTATAATCCTCATCCGGCTCAATTTGATAACTAATACCAACCCAGCCATGTCCTTTGAATTGTTTGGCAAAGTCAATAGTGGCCACGGTATTCGCATAGCTAAAAAACATTTTATTAGGATGTTTTTCTCTGCTTAGCCTTTTTTCTATTAGATTTACTTCATGAGAAAGCATTTTTTTGAGTCGACTTTCAGTCACATAACGACCGTCCTCTTCAATTCCATAAACGGCATCACTAAAGTCTTTGTCATAGGCTGACATTGCTTTTGCAATTGTACCTGACGATCCACCAGATCTAAAAAAATGTCTTACAGTTTCCTGTCCAGCGCCAATTTCTGCAAAAGTTCCATAGATATTTTCGTTCAAATTGATACGAAGTGCTTTATCTTTGACTGAAGGGATTTGTTCGATGATTTTATCACCTTTTAATTTTATTTCTGTATCCATTTTCTTTTAATATGGCTAATATTTTGTAAAGTTAGTTAAATAGGTTTCTAATGAAAGGGAATTAACCCTATTTTTGCAAATAAAATAAAGAAAGTTGACGGTATATTTTTTAGGAACTGGTACATCACAAGGCATTCCTGTTATTGGTAGTAATCATCCTGTTTGTAAAAGCTCTGATTCTAAAGATAAAAGACTGCGCGTCTCTGTATGGATTTCTTGGGAGAATTATTCTTTTGTAATTGATTGCGGACCTGATTTCAGACAGCAAATGCTTGCGTCAAATTGCCAGAAAGTAGATGGTATTTTATTTACTCATGAACATGCGGATCATACCGCAGGAATCGATGATATTCGGCCTTTTAATTTCAAACAAGGAGAAATTCCAATTTATGCACATCAACGGGTTATAACTAATCTAAAAAGACGTTTCGATTATGTTTTTGAAACGGTCAATAAATATCCCGGTGCGCCTTCTGTTACAACTATTGAAGTTGTCAACAACCAGTCATTTGCCATTGGCAACAAAACGGTTGTCCCCATCAGTGTCATGCATGGAAATCTTCAGGTTTTTGGGTATCGAATTGATGATTTTGCCTACTTAACGGATGTGAAAACTATTGAAAAAAGTGAAATAGTCAAGTTGAAAAATCTAAAGGTATTGGTTGTGAATGCTTTACGGGAAGAGTCTCATGAAACGCATTTCAATTTAAAAGAAGCGTTGGATTTTATAGCTTTGGTCCAACCAGAAAAAGCCTATCTCACACACATTAGTCATATCATGGGGTATCACGAAGAGGTTCAAAAAAATCTCCCCGAGCATGTTTATCTCGCCTATGATAATCTAGAAATTAAAATTTAATTATATTTAAAATGAAAAATTCATTATTCCTGTACCTTACTATTCTGGCTGTGCTTTCTACTGTTTTTACGTATATGTTTTTGAGTAAACAAGTAGTATTTGAGCAAACTAGATATGAAAAAACCACTAAAAAATTAAGAGACAGTCTGAGTTTGGTTTCGAATCAATTAGTGGATGCCAACTATTTTTCTTTGGAAAAAAATGAGAATGCTCAAAATTATTTTGATACTACAAGCGCTAACAAAACAATTCAATACGAGAAATTGATTCCTTTCGTCACTGAAAAATTATTGGATTTGAACGCCAACCCAAAGGGAAATCCGTATACGGGTCAAGATCAAATTAGCACAAATAAATTTATTATTAACAAAGTCAAAATACTAAACCACAGATGGATTATTGCTGATTATAGTGATGGTGAAATTTGGGGTGAAGTTTTGTTGAAATATTTTGTCAATGAAGATAAAAGTATTTCTTTTGAGGTCAATCAATCGTTGTTGTACCAAAAATAATTAAGGTGCCGTATTCCGTTTATAAAGACCTGAATACGGCACAAATATTATTTATTCATTCTCTAAAATCCAGTTTTTGAAGTCATAAAAATTCTGTGGAGCAACTCCATGACCTATAGGATATTCTTTGTAGGTTATATTTATCCCTAAATTTTCTACTATTGCTGGTGTTTTTCTAGCCCATTCAACTGGAATTACTTGATCCACTGTTCCATGTGAAGCAAATATTTTCAGGGTATGAAAGTTGTTTTTTAGGTAATCCTCAGTGACAATTTCTAAATTTAAGTACCCGCTCATCGCAACTACTTTCTGAACCTTTTCAGGGTACGAAAGTGCAACTGCATAACTCAATATAGATCCTTGGCTGAAGCCAATCAATGTGACTTTCTCAGTATTTATGGGGTAGGTTTGAATTAATTCATCAATAAATCCGGCAATTAAATTTCTTGAAACTTTGGCTTGATCGTGATCCGAAAATTTATTTTGATCCGCATCAAAATTGATTGCATACCATGCATATGCACCGTATTGCATGTTATAAGGCGCACGTGCTGAAACAATATAATATTCATCAGGAAGCTCGGTTGCAAATGAAAATAAATCGTCTTCATTGCTGCCGTATCCGTGCAATAAAAGTAAAAGTGGATTTTCGTCTAATTTTATTTTAGGCTCTCGTATTTTATATTCTAAAGATAAATTCATGGATTATGAGATGTTTGATAACCATTTTTGATAATACGTTCCCAATAATGGAACCGGTTTTGTTTCTCCTTTTATAGCACTGGTAATACCGTAAGACCATAAAACAAATACGAAAATCCACATGGGAGCCGAAATCATTAGGCTGTCAAAATTGCTGATGATTAATCCTAGTGATATGAATGTTAAAGTAAGTCCCAGTCCTTGACGGATGTGAAATGAAGCAAATTCATTTTTGTCCTCGGAGTTCATAGACATGGCAATAAATACGCCAATTCCTAAAATATAACTGGTGATTGCGGCCGTCTTTCCTGACTCTGAATTATTATTATTAATAGTATTCATTTTTTTATGCTAAAATTAATTTTCCTTGATTCACAATTCCGTACACTTTACCTCTTAGTTCAGTTCCTAAAAAAGCAGTGTTTTTAGATTTGGATAAAATGGATGATTTTGTAAAAATGCTTATTGGTTCCGGATTAAATAAGGTAATATTTGCTTTTGAACCTTGATTAATTGATACTGTTTCGATGCCAAAAGTTGTTTTTCCTGAAGTGAGTTTTTCTATTACGGTTTCTAATGGCAAAACAGTCATCAAAGCTCCAAAAGCACTTTCCAGACCAATAGTTCCATTCTTGGCTCCATCAAATTCCATTTTTTTGTGCTCAATATCCATCGGATTATGGTCGGATGTAATCATATCGATCGTTCCGTCTTTTATTCCTTTCAGTAATGCTTTCCTATCGGTTTCAGTTCTAAGCGGTGGAGAAATTTTATAACGGGTATCAAAACCTTCCAGTTTTTCATCAGTTAGAACTAAATGATGCACAGCAACACTGCAGGTTACCTGCAGTCCATTGGCCTTAGCCTCTTTGATTAATTGTACTGATTTTTTAGTTGAAATAGTTGGAATATGAAGTTTTCCCCCAGTATATTCTAACAGAAATAAATTTCGTGCAATTTGTATTTCTTCGGCAAGATTTGGAATTCCTTTCAAACCCAGTCGGGTCGAAACTATGCCTTCATTGGCCACTCCATTTCCTTTTATATTTTCGTCTTGGGAAAAAGCAAGAATCAATCCATCAAAATCCTGAACGTATTGTAAGGCTATTTTTAGCAAATTAGCATTATCTAAACTTTTATTATAATCTCCAAAAGCAACGGCTCCCGCTTTTTTCATATCATATAATTCAGCCATGTCTTTTCCTGCACTTTCTTTACTCAAAGCGCCGATAGGATACAGTTGAGTTGCAAATCCTTGTGCTTTGTTCAAAACAAAATTGACTTGGGATTGATTGTCAATAATAGGAAAGGAGTTGGGTTGTAATGCGATTGCCGTGAAACCACTTTTGGCAGCTACAGTAAGTCCGTTTGATATGGTTTCACGGTCTTCATAACCAGGCTCCCCGAGCGAAACGCTACTATCAAACCAGCCTTGGGAGACATGTAAATTATCAAGTTGTATTTCTTCTGCTTTATCCAGATTTGGGAGCCAGGTTCCAATTTTTTGTATAAAACCATCAACAATTAAAATATCTGCAGTCTTATTATGAAAGGGACTTTTCGAATCGATAATTTTGGCGTCTCTGAGGATTAATTTCATATGTAGATACTATTTGTTTTTTTGATTGAATATGAAATTTGCATTGACTTTTATGACTAAAGTACATTCATGCTCATTTTATATTGATTTTTAAGTATTGAACTTCGTTATTTACTTTACGAATCGTATAATTGCCATTTCGGTTATTAGAAATAACAGTGCAAAGATAACAAACCATTTCCAAATTTGATTATCAGTTCTGTCAGTTTGTAAAGTGTCAAAGAACGATGGTATTGATTCGATTGTTTTATAGTCAGAAAGAATAGTCTCATTGGCTGAAGCCAAATCACTTTCGGTTCGGTTGTAATTGAAACTAATGTTTTCAATCCACTCTTTTGTATTGTAAATGCTGAAATTCCCTGCTTGTATCGGATAATCATTGAAAGTCATTTTGACTTTATTATTCAGAATTTGTTGGATAGGAATAAATTGTTCGTCTAAGCCTTTTACCGTTAAAATAGCGCCTTTGTTTAGCGATGCTTCTATAAAATGCGGGTTGTTATTACCAATTATCAAAGTATTTACGCCGTTGTTTTGATTGTGCATCGCCATCTTGTAAAATGTAGGTACAATTAATGGAGATTGCTGAAAATTTGAATTTTCGATGTTAATAGGAGCAGCAAAAAAACTAACTGCTGAAACCGAATTTGCTATCGATGTCAAGAAAACGCTTTGGTCTTCATAAGACAAAGCAGCAGGATTGGAACTGGATATTATAAAGGATTTTTTTGTCTTTGGATATTGAAAATTAGTCACTTTATTTTCAAAAACGCTATGGAATATAGGATGATTGAAGTTGATTTTAGTAATCAGTTTTTCTCTATTTTCTAAAGAACTAAATTTGAGGTTTCCAAAATTCGACATAAAAGAATTTATATTGGTAATGGAACTTATCGCCGAAGGAATCACAATTAAATTGCCGCCTTTTTCTACAAAAGAGTTCAACGTGGTTGCCAAAGCTTGCGGAATTTCATTCAATTCATTAAGAATAATCGCGTCTTGTTCTTCCAGTTTATTATAGTCTAAGGTGCTTAAGGTATAATTGTTATAATTGAATTCTTCACTGGTATAAATTCTGGAAAGGAAGTTGCTTTTCGCTAGTTCTCCAATGCTGATAATGTTGGTTTTCTTCGTTTTTGAAATACTGAAAAACAACGTGTTGTCATAAGACAAACCATTGTCAACTATAGAAAAATAACCATGAAAGGATTGTTTAGGAATCGTGAAAACAAGGTTTTCTTTTTTTGTATCTAAAGTTGTTATCGTTTTAGCAATAAGCTTGTTTTCATTGTATAGAGAAATTGGAATCGGGTTGAAATCCTTGCCATAACCGGATATTTGGACGCTAATTTCATAAAAATTTTCTACTGTTTTATGGATGAATACGCTGTCAATAGAAACATTGTTTTTTTGTTCTGCTTTTGGAATTATAAATGAAGGAGAATCAGTTGCATCACTATTTTTCAGTTGTTTTTCATCAAGACCTACCGCATCCGTAATGATGACGATATCTTTATTAAAAGCTGATTTATGCGCTTTTATTTTTGCCATTATATTGTCTAATTGGAACGGAGTTGGGCTGTATTTCAGATTTTGTAAAGCACTACGAACAGACTTTATATCCGTGTTCCAATAATTTTCGGAATTGGTAATTAAAGAAAAATTTACATTTTCCGGAGTTTCTTCAAGTAATTCCTGAACCGCTCTTTTTAGCAATTCCCCTTTTTTGCCTTTGGCTTGCATGCTAAAAGAATTGTCCAAAATAATATACAATTCATTCGTGGCATTTTTGCTGTCTTGGGACTCGAAAAAAGGTTGCGAAAATGCGAAAATAAGGCAAGTTAGAAGTAATAAACGACAGGCGAGAAGCAACCATTTTTTGATTTTAGAGCTTTTTCTGGTTTGAATTGAAAGTGCTTTTAAGAACCGAACATTGGTGAAATATTCTTTTTTGAAATGGCGTAATTGAAACAAATGAACCAAAATTGGAACAATCAACAAGAACAGAAAGTATAAAATTTCGGGATGTTTAAAATGCATTCTGAGGTTGAGTTTACTTTACTGTATTTTGTTTTCAACGGTGTTCATTGAATTTCAGGAGTCAAAAATACAAATTTGTTGACAGTTTTAGATGAAGTTGTTATAATTTTTCAAAGGAATAAACTATTGACATTCATTAGGAATATAATGTGTATTTTAGCTTTCTAATAAATTTTAAAAACATGAAAAAGCCGTTTGCGGTTCTTCTATTAATCTTCCTTTTTACAAGTGTTCATGCACAAAAAAACAAATTGAATTTACTAATAGGAACCTATACCCAAAGTTGTGACAGTAAAGGAATTTATGTATATGATTTTGATTCAAACACAGGCGATTTCAGTTTTAAAAATGCGACTGAAAAGGTTATAAATCCCAGTTATTTAACGGTTTCAAAAAATAATAATTTTGTGTATTCCGTAAACGAAAATGGGACTAAAAGTACGGTGAGTTCTTTTAGCTATAATCCAGCAAGAGGAAAATTAGACTTAATCAACAAGCAAAGCTCCAAGGGTGCGGATCCTTGTTACATAATCAATGACGATAAAAATGTAATTGTTGCTAATTATTCCGGGGGAAATATTTCCGTTTTTGCTAAAAATAACGACGGAAGTCTAGCTGAAGCGAAGCAAGTTATTCAACATTATGGAAAAGGAACTAATACACAAAGACAAGAAGGTCCGCACGTACACATGGTTCATTTTTCTCCAGATAAAAAGTTTGTTTTGTCTAACGATTTAGGGAATGACAAAGTATATTCATACGCTTATAATCCTAATGCTGAACACACTGTTTTAGAATTAAAAGACAGCATTTCAGTGAAATCCGGGAGTGGACCCAGACATTTAACCTTTAGCAAAGATGGTAAATTTGTTTATTTATTACAGGAACTGGACGGCGCGCTAACAGTATTTAGTTATTCTAACGGAACATTGACAAAGATTGATGAAACGATTATTTTAGCCAAAGATTTCAAAGGATCATTTAGTGCTGCGGATATCCATATTTCACCTGACGGGAAGTTTTTATATGCCTCTAATCGCGGCGAAGCAAATAATATCACCATTTTTGAAATTCTAAAAAACGGAAAATTACTATTGAAAGGGCAAACCAGTAGTTTAGGAAAAGGACCTCGAAATTTCACCATTGACCCAACGGGAAATTTTCTTGTGGTAGCACATCAATATACCAATGATGTAGTGATTTTTAAAAGAAATAAAAAGACTGGATTGCTTGCTGATACTGGCAAAAAAATTGTTTTGTGTTCTCCGGTTTGCTTGGTTTTTACTAAGAATTAAAATTAAAAACTCACAAAAAAAGTGTTGAAAAACGAAAATTATTTTTCAACACTTTTTACTATTTATTTTTGTTTTTATCTTTAGACCCCGATGTTCAGAAAAAAATCAGGATTTAGAAAATGAACACTAAACACGGAATACTGATCACTATTTGTTCTTGTCTTTTCTCTTTTTGTCTCTGGTTTTTAGCATATTCCTATTTACAGAACCATGTGTTTTTTTCTTAGTTACACCAGGGCCGCCTAAATTGACTTTTTTATTCTTTTTACTTTTCTCTTGAAAAGCGCCATCTCCGTCAAGTTTTTGTTTTTTCATCATAAACTTGATCGGTTGTCTCTCTTTTTCAGGTTCAATTAATTTTGATGAAATTTCTACGGTTTCTGGGAAAGGTTCAATAGCTAATTCCATATTCATCAGCACTTCAATCTCTACTTTAAATTCTTCTTCGCGAGGTGCGATAAGACTTATAGCGGTTCCTGTAGCATCTGCACGACCGGTTCGACCAATTCTGTGCATATATAGTTCAGGTAATTCAGGCATTTCAAAATTGATAACGTGGGTAATATTAGAAATATCCAAACCTCTGGCCATGATGTCAGTAGTAATCAAACCACGTAAATTTCCTTCTTGGAACGAAGCCATCGTACTCAAACGATAATTTTGTGATTTATTCGAGTGAATTACTCCAAACTGACCTTCAAAATCCTCCTCGATTCGTTCGTGAACCATATCAGAAATTTTCTTATTATTGACAAACACCAGCACACGGCTCATGTCTTCGTTGTTTTGCAATAAGTGTTTTAAAAGGTTTATTTTAGTATTAAAATTAGGAACCTGATAGGATATTTGTTTGATGTTTTTCAGAGGTGTTCCTGATGCCGAAAGCGTAACTTCTTGAGGATAATCAAAATAATCATTCAAAATCGCATCTACTTCATCTGTCATAGTTGCTGAAAACAGAATGTTTTGACGTTTTTTAGGCATCATGGCCAATATAGAGGTCAATTGGGTACGGAAACCTAAATTCAGCATTTCATCAAACTCATCTATTACCAGCTTTTGCATTTCTTCAAAACGAATCACATTATCCAGCGTTAAATCCATGATTCTTCCGGGAGTTCCCACTAGTATGTCGCAACCTGCATACACTGCTTTCTTTTGGGTATTGATATTGACACCTCCAAAGATTCCAATAGTACGAACCGACATGTATTTTGTCAATTTCTCAATTTCTTCCGCAACTTGTACAACAAGTTCACGAGTAGGAACCAGGAGCACTATTTTTGGGGTATGCCCGGGAGTAAATTTATATAGTTTCAACAAAGGCAAAAGGTAAGCAAATGTTTTACCAGTACCGGTTTGAGCGATTCCCATCATATCTCTTCCTGACATTATCACAGAAAATGTTTTTTCTTGAATAGGAGTAGGAGTTGTAAACCCTAAATCATCTATCGCTTTTTGTACGGATTTAGGAAGATTGAATTGCTCAAAAGTAGTCATTTGCTTAAATTTTTTGCAAATATAGTCTTTTTGAAAGTAATGCTCTAAAAATGATAAATATCACAAATCAAACGCATTAAAATCACCAGTTTTCCATTTAATTTTTCAAGCAAATTATATTAAATTCAACAGATTATACGTGATAAATATGTTTGTTGTTAGTGTATTTATTTGATAAGTAGCAAGAAAGATATATTGTCGCAATTATTAAAAAGAGTTTTTGCCACAGATTGTAAGGATTAAAAAGATTTTTAAAATTACATAACGAATTAATCTGTGCTAATCTGTGAAATCTGTGGTAAAGAAATTTAGTGCTTTATTAAAATACGACATTAAATTTTAGTCATTACTTAGATGCACAATATTTAATAATTTATATCAAAAGGATGGTAAAGGCAAATAATATTTGTCATAAAGAAATAATATGCGGTTAGTTAGATACCGACCTCGAAGTTTTATAATTAAATTAGCAATGAATTGACGGTTGATGATAAATAGTGTCTCAACCAAGATATGGAAAGAATAGCAAATATACTTTTACAAATCAACAAATCCAGGTTAATTAAGATTATACTTCAAGCAGAAAATAGTCAAGCAGGACTTAAAAACTCGCAACGCCAGAAACCGAAAAACGGTAATGCTCTTTTGGTCACTACTATATTGACAATATAAATCAAATGATCGATTTCTTGAAAGTAATCATTTTAAATAGTTTGTGAATAAAAAGCACTGAATTACAAGGGTTAAAAATGTTTTTACTAAAAGAGATACGAAGTTTTACTTATTTAAAAATGTTCAATTCTTCGTTATAAATAGGACTTTGAATATTTAAAAAATTTAAAACACTGTGAAATACATGGTTTTGAGACAACATCTCATTAGGTTTTAAATGTTTTGAACTGTTATCAGAATACCAAACTATAAAAGGGATTTCATATTGTTCTTTTGGTGCAATACTCAAAGGTAAACCATGCATGTATAGGTTTTTTTCTCCCAAAGATTCACCATGGTCAGACACAAAAATCATAGTACTTTTATAGGCAGTCAATTGCTTTAAATCTTTAATTATATTGGCTAATATATAATCGGTATACACAATGGTATTGTCGTAAGCATTGATTAGTTCTGTTTGAGAACAATTAGCTAATTCAACGCTTTTGCAAACGGGTTTAAAAGTCTCAAATTCAGGGGGATATTTCTTGCTGTATGTAGGTCCATGACTTGTACTTGTATGTAAAACGATTAATATTTTATTCTTTTTACTGGCTAAAATTTGTTCCTTTAATCCGCTCAAAAGTACTTCATCATAATTACAGCCATCGCCTTTGCAATTTGGCATTAGAAATGCTCTGTTTTGATAATTTTTTATATGAATTGGTGGCTCTCCCCAATTTGTTGTTCTCCAAATAACCTCAACATTATTTCGATGCAAATAATTGGGCAAAATTTCATACAAATCATCGGTGTTTTTATGTTCTAAAATACTTTTCACACCTGCAGTGGTATAGGTTGCATCCGATTTTGCATTAAAATGAAATACATTATTAGTTTTAGAGAGTAGGGGATTTGTGTTTTTGTTGTATCCATACAAAGAAAAATTTTGACTTCTTGCAGATTCGCCAATAACTAAAACTACAACTGATTTTTGATTATCTTTTATTGTTGCATTTGGTAATAAAATTTCTTTTTCATTTTTTTTGGATTCATGTGCATAAAAAAGTGAAATATTTACAGTATAAGACCAAGGCATTGCAAGTCCGCCCAAAGTTTTTGAATTTTTATCAATCCACAAAACATTACTTGAATTGGCAATTACTAAACCTAAAATAAATAATAAAGTCAATGAGATCAGGACAAAAAATCTTTTTACTGTAACATTTATGACTTTAACTTTGATGATATAAATACTAGGAATTATGCCCAGAAAAAGTAAGTATACAACTAATTTGAACGAAAAAAAACTGCTAGACTCATCATAATTGGTATTAAGTATATTGCCTATCATACTTTCGTCAATGATAACACTATAGGTATTAACGAAGTAAACGGCAACTGAATTTATTATAAAGAACAACACTAAAAGAAATTTCCCAACATAACGCGACAGGAAAAAAAGCAGAAAAAAAACGAAAGCATTTAGCACTAACATTAGAATCATCAAACTAAGAATTAAAAACATTCCGTTCAAGTTTTTATATTCAACGTTATTAAACACAAATTTAAAAAACGGATAATGAAAGAATATAAAATTAAGAAAACTCATCAATAAGACAAAACGAGTTAATTTTAAATTATTTTTTAACGTATACATGAATGATTTTATAAAGTGAAACAATTAAACTAATTAACGCCAAATCAAATATGATGAAACTTTCTCGATTTATTTTGATGATGAATGAAATACCGCAGATCACAATCAACAGAATAAAAATTGGATAGTATTTTTTATTATTTACCCAATTCCATATTTTATATTTTCGGCTGGCAAAAATACCAATAAGACCCGAAATATATCCTATAATACTGCCTATAATGACGTCTAGCGGATGATGTGCTCCAACACCCACTCTGGAAAACACAATAATCAATCCTGTAAATACAACAGAAAAGACCCATAAGATTTTATAGTTTAACTTTTCAGTCATAAATGCAAACAACAAAACGGTGAGTATAGTAAAAACTGTAATGGAATGCCCAGAAGGCAAACTACTAAATCCGATAGCTGTTTTTCCTACAATGATAAAACTATGATTGTCAAAAATTTGAGCAGGTCGAGGTACTAAGAACAAGTTTTTTAAGAGGCAAGAAAATAGGAGGGAAGCCAATGAAGCTGTTAATATTGCCTCCCATATTTTAGGTGCATACACGATGAAAATAATTAAAAATGACAAAAAAACAGAGGCATCGCCTAATTGGGTAAGATTGTATTCTAAATTTGGATATTGACCTAAATAATGGTTAATATATAAAAAGTAGTCCTTTTGAATTTGTACATACTTAAAAGTAGTTAAAGAATCTTGGCTGAAAAGAAATATAAGAATAACCAATAACAATATAAGCGGTAAAAAAAACAAAGTTGTTTTTAGTTTGGCGTAATTATTAATAACTTTTACATTCATTATAATTTTATGTTTTCAGATTTAGATGAACAAATTTATTTAAAACTCGCATACATTTATGACACCTTATTCGGTTAACGAACCACTTAATAAGTATTCTGGTGAAACTGTACCACTTTTTTAATGATATTTTCTGGGATCAAAATTAGATGTTTTTTTCTAATTATTTTTCATTTTTTTATGCATCGATTCACCCTTATGTTCGAACCTAATTGCGGAGTGAATTATCCTATCTGTAACTATTTAGGTTGCAATAAAGCAAACTTGGCTATCTAATTCTAAATGATTGGTAGAGTTTTAAACGAAATTTTGATAAAAGAGGGATATGCAAAGCCATATAACAATGTTTTCCGTGAAACGCTTCTATGTATCAGGAATGGAATTTACAAGCTAAAAACAAAAAATAGGATTGTATTCTATTGTAAATAAATTTTAATTTATTTTGTTGGGAAATAGCAAAATAAAAAAATCGTAAAAACTTAAAATATAGCTTATTACGATTTTTTTAAAGTGGAGTCGCCGAGAATCGAACTCGGGTCCAAACAAGCAACTAAAAAGCTTTCTACGCGTTTATTTTCTGATTGAGTTTTCGATACTGTGCTAGGCCAGAAACAGCCACACGATACTTATCTTCTTAATTTTGAAATCCACCCGAAGCTCATGGAAATCTAGGTTTATTTTTACGGTTCTCCTAAACTGAACGCCACAAACCAAGGCTTTCAAGGAGAATCCAGCTTTCCTATCTGATAGGAACGTGGCTTAATCGTACTATAATTCGGATTATGCAGCTAAAGCGTAGTTATTTTCGCCGTGTAAAATGGTAAGATCTTATATTTACGAGCAAGGTCTCAATGCTCGACGTGCTTACTTATCAATTCGACTTGCTGTCAAAACCAGTCGACCCCTTTTTGTTTAAAATTCCAATCCTGAATTTTAAGTTTGCAAATTTACACTTTTTATTGGGATTACTATTGCAAATCTAGTATCACTATTCTAAAATCATTCTTTTTTTTATTCATCTCTTAATTTGAATGGATAGTCGCCAAATAAGACAGCTAATTTTCGTACATTATACGTTTTTCGTGTAAATTTATTAGAAAGTGCTATAATAGTAACTCCTTCTTTTCTCAAAGTAATATAGGCTGAAGTATTTCCATGCCACCAGCCGTTGTGGAAATAAAAATTTTGTCCCGTTTCCCAATTGACCATTCGAATCCCCAAACCATAATTTTTTGTTCCTTTGCGTTCATTACTGTAGCCTTTATATACCTGACTTTGTAGTTCAGGTGTTAAAAAAGCAGCGCTATTTCTGGCTCTGTCAAACTTTAATAAATCACGTGGTGTAGAATAGATATTTTTATCTCCATAAACGGCATCCAGGTAATCTTTTCCTATCTCGACTTTGTTTCCTTTGTAGGATGTAACGGCAGTATCTTTATCTCTTTCATAATCAAAAACATACGTATTTTTCATATTAAGTGGCTTGAAAATAATTTGTTTCATAGCCTCTTTATAGGGAAGTTTTGTGATTTTTTCAATTATTAGTGCTAACATGGCATAATTGGTATTGCAGTAACTAAAACGGGTATTAGTTTTGAATTCTAAACCAATGTCTTTTGTAACCATGATCGTCAGTATGTCTTGATTGGAAAGTATGTTGTGTCGGTCCCATATCGTTTTGTCTCGATCTGTAAAATAGGCGTAATTACGCATGCCGCTTCTGTGATTCAATAATGTTTTTATCGTAATTTCGGGATAAGGAAATTCCTTCAGGATTGTATTTACCTTTTGATCCAATTCGATTCTTTTTGCGTTTACTAATTTTAAAATAGCCGTTGCCGTAATAACCTTGCTGACAGATGCAATGTGCAGCGGCGTAGATTTAGTAATGACTGTTTTATCTTTGAAATTTGCATACCCTTCATATTTTTCATAAATAATTTGACCGTTTTTAGCAACCAGAAAACTTCCATTTGCGCTGTTATTGGGCCAATTTTTTTTGTAAAAAGAGTCTATTTCTTTTCTTTTTGAATCGACATATTCCGCGGTAAGTTTGGGCTCTAGGTTTGTTAACGGCTTCATTTTAGGCAATGTACTCTTTGGAAGTTGGGCATCACTTAATTCAACTTTCTTTTTCTCCTTGGCGCAGGAGCTCAAAATCAAAAAGAGGAGGTATATATGTAGTATCTTTGTTTTTTTTATAAAATTCATTTCTGTGGTGCTGGAAAGGCAAATATATAGAATCAAAGCCTTTTTGTTTGTTATTTTTTCTAAACCTTAACACTATTTTATCAGTAGACAGGGTACTCATTTTTGTATCATTTTGTACTTCAGTGACTAGGAGTGTACTGCCTGCAGATTTTAATTTTAAAATAAATTCAAATTCGTTTAAATTGTTATATTTGTAACAAATAAACGATATAAAGTTATATTAAACTAAGTCAAAAGCATTCAAAACGTATGAAATTTGGAATTTTAAAAGAACGGAAAAATCCGCCGGACAGAAGAGTTGTTTTCTCACCTAATGAATTAACAAAGCTGAAACAACAGTATCAAGAGTGTATGGTAAAGGTAGAATACTCTGATATTAGAGTTTTTACCGACTCTCAATATGAAAATCAAGGCATCGAATTGACTGATGATATCAGTGATTGTGATGTTTTGTTTGGGGTAAAAGAAGTACCGGTAGAAAATTTGATTCCTAACAAAACCTATTTCTTTTTTTCGCATACCATAAAAGAACAGCCCTATAACAAAAAATTATTGCAGGCTGTTTTAGAAAAAAATATCGATTTGTACGATTATGAAACAATTGTAGATGCTAACAATCGCAGGTTAATTGGTTTTGGTCGTTATGCAGGGATAGTAGGGGCATACAACAGTATTCGTGCTTTTGGAATAAAATTCGAATTGTTCAAATTGCCAAAAGCAGAAACATTATCCGGTAAAGAAGCCTTAATAGCTCATTTAAAACGATTAGTATTACCGCCTTTAAAATTTGTTATTACAGGAACAGGAAAAGTGGGAAACGGAGCCAAAGAAATTTTGGATGCTATAAAAATAAAGGAAGTTTCGGTGGAGAATTATTTAACTAAAAACTATTCGCAGCCTGTTTATACTCAAATAGATGTCTTAGAATATAACAAAAGAAAAGACGGGCAGGTTTTAGATTTTACTGATTTTTATCACAATCCAAAAGAATATGTTTCTGATTTCGAAAGATTTACAAAAGTGTCTGATATCTATATAACAGGACATTTTCATGCCAATGAGGCTCCGGTGATTTTGACCCGAGAAATGCTTCAATCCAATGATTGCAAGATCAAAGTAGTGGCAGATGTTTCTTGTGATGTGAATGGGCCAATAGCCTGCACCCTCAGATCATCAACAATTGCTGAACCTCTCTATGGGTATGTGCCAAATGAAGATAAAGAAGTGGATGTGTTTCATCCTGCGGCAATTGTGGTTATGGCAGTTGATAATTTGCCGTGTGAATTGCCAAAAGATGCCAGTGAAGGATTTGGAGAAATGTTCATGGAACATGTAATTCCTGCATTTTTCAATGGAGATAAAGATGGAATTTTGCAAAGAGCCAAAATAACTAAAAAAGGAAAACTGACTCCACGATTTAGTTATTTACAAAATTATGTTGATGGAAAATAAATCTTTTTTCTTATGAATCCAAAAGCCCTGAATACAACGTTGCCGGTTTTTTTTATTAAAAGTTTTTAGACATGTTTTTTTTTGGTTTTATAATATTATAAATCAATTAACACCAGACAATTTTTGGCTCGACCGAAAATGATTATTTTTGTATAAAATCAGAAATTTATAATGACTAAAAAGATTCCAATTTCCATATTAGAGTTAGCATTAATTACTCAAGATAGCGATGCAAACGAAACATTTAAAAAAACAACAGCACTGGCGCAACTGGCTGACAGTTTAGAGTACGACCGTTTTTGGCTAGCCGAACATCATAATATGGCTAATGTAGCCAGTACAGCAACGGTTGTTCTGATTGGTTATATTGCCAGCCAGACTCAGAATATCCGGGTAGGTTCCGGCGGAATAATGTTGCCCAATCATGCTCCGTTAATTATAGCGGAACAGTTTGGAACCTTAGAAATATTGTTCCCCAACAGGATTGATTTAGGATTAGGAAGAGCGCCGGGAACAGATGGATTAACCGCACAAGCGATTCGGAAAGATTTCTTTGAGCAATCGCAGCGATTTCCTCAAAATGTTGCCGCACTGCAAGAATTTTTCTCTAAAGATAATGCTATAGCCAAAGTGCGTGCTTTTCCTGCCGAAGGAACGAATGTTCCCATTTGGATTTTAGGTTCCAGTATGGATAGTGCTGCTTTGGCTGCTGCCAATGGTTTGCCGTATGCCTTTGCCGGTCATTTTGCGCCAAAACTAATGCATCAGGCATTTGAGTTTTATCGAGAAAATTTCAAACCTTCCCAATTTTTAGAAGCACCCAAAACTATGGCTTGTGTAAACGCCATAGCTGCTGATACGGATGAAGAAGCGGAAAAATTATCAACCAGTTTGACTCAAATGTTTTTGAACTTGATTCGGAATGATAGAAAACAATTGCAACCGCCTGTTGATTCGCTAGATGGGATTATGCGTGAAGAAGAACATTTTCATGTGAATCAAATGACTGCTTGTTCGTTTGTAGGAAGCAAAAAGAAATTAGAAACAGAATTGAAACAATTTATCGAATATACGCAAATTGATGAATTGATGATTACAAGCCCAATTTTTGATCATGAAGACAAATTGAAAAGCATTCGAATCATGAAAGAAGTTATGGATACAATTAATAAGAAATAAAAACTATAAGACATTCTTTCTCAAAGCATAAAGAAACTTAATTGACTTATATGGTAAAAAAAATTAATCAGATAAGCCATGTAAGCAAAGATCAATTTTTAAATTTTGCTATTTAGAATATAAATAGATACAAAGAAACCCTGCAACGTTACATTGCAGGGTTTCTAATTTACAGCTTAATAATTAAAAATTCAACATTGATAATTAATTATTTAAGGCTTCCCACCATATCTTCGGGTTTAACCCAAGCATCAAAATCTTCTGGAGTTACGTAGCCTAGACGAACAGCTTCTTCTTTGAGAGTTGTTCCGTTTTTATGTGCAGTTTGTGCAATTTCAGCTGATTTGTAATACCCAATTTTAGTATTCAAAGCCGTAACTAACATCAATGAGTTGTCAACTAATTCTTGAATACGTTTGTAGTTAGGTGCAATTCCTTGTGCACAATGTTCGTCAAAAGACATACAAGCATCACCAAGTAATCTGGCTGATTGCAAGAAATTTGCAGCCATCAAAGGTTTGAAAACATTCAATTCATAATGACCTTGCATTCCTCCCACAGAGATGGCAACATCATTACCCATCACTTGTGCGCAAACCATTGTCAATGCTTCACATTGTGTTGGGTTTACTTTTCCTGGCATGATGGAAGATCCCGGCTCATTTTCAGGAATAAGGATTTCTCCAATTCCGGAGCGTGGTCCAGAAGCCAGCATACGGACGTCATTGGCAATTTTATTCAATGAAACGGCCAGTTGCTTGAGGGCACCGTGCGTTTCTACAATGGCATCGTGTGCGGCAAGTGCTTCAAATTTATTTTCGGCAGTTACAAATGGATGTCCGGTAAATTCAGCGATGTATTCGGCAACTTTTACATCGTATCCATCAGGAGTATTCAATCCTGTTCCTACGGCTGTTCCTCCTAAAGCCACTTCGGATAAGTGTGCCAATGTATTTTTAACCGCTTTCAAACCGTAGTTCAATTGTGCTACATATCCTGAAATTTCCTGACCTAATGTTAGTGGCGTAGCATCCATTAAATGTGTCCGACCTATTTTGACTACTGTATTAAATTCAACTGCTTTGGCATGAAGCGTGTCTCTTAATTTTTCAACTCCGGGAATAGTAACTTCAACTACTGCTTTGTAGGCTGCAATGTGCATTCCGGTAGGGAAGGTGTCATTTGAAGATTGGGATTTATTCACATCATCATTGGCTTTGATGAATTGTTCGCCTTCGCCAATGTTGAATCCTTTGAGAACTTGAGCACGATTGGCAACTACTTCGTTCACGTTCATATTACTTTGTGTACCAGAACCCGTTTGCCAAATTACCAATGGGAATTCATCATCTAGTTTTCCAGCTAGAATTTCATCACAAACCGCAGCAATGGCATCTCTTTTTTCGACTGGTAAAACTCCTAAATCACAATTGGCATACGCTGCTGCTTTTTTAAGATATGCAAAACCTTCCACGATTTCTTTTGGCATGGAAGCTGATGGGCCTATTTTGAAGTTGTTCCTGGAACGTTCTGTTTGTGCACCCCAGTATTTGTCAGCGGGAACCTGCACTTCACCCATGGTGTCTTTTTCTATTCTGAATTTCATTTTGTTGTTATTTAAAAATAATTATGTTGTTTATTACGTTTTTAGCCCCGATGGCAACGGAAATCCTTTTCTTTTTATTTTCAAAAAGAAAAGATTGGAGCGTACAGCGGGAAATAGCTCCAAATTCTGAGTTCAAAAATACGGATAATTCCTTTTTTATAAAAATTGATTGATAGTTTTTATGGTTTTTTATTGGTACGAAAAGGAATTAAACTTACATTTGTGGCTACATTCAAAAATTCCGGAAAACATGTTTGAATTTTCACAGTATTTAGGCTTTTTACTTTTCTTAACCATCCTTACTATAGGATTTTGGTTAATGTTTTTTCTTGTAGGTTTCGTTCAATATTGGATTGGCGGCGCATTATGGGAAATGTATAAAGAAAGAAAAGCAAAGAAAGAACAATCAGTATAATCTGTTTGTTAAATAAAAAAAGGACTTCTGAAAAGGAGTCCTTTTTTTATGCTTATACTTTTCAATTTTATTAGCTCTGATGATTTATAAAAAAAAAGACCCATTTTCATGAGTCCTTACTTTATTATCCTTGATAATCTCCTTCGTTATCATTTTGCAATTTTTTAGGCTGTTTTTCTTTTTCGTTTTTTGGTTTGTTAAAACGATATGTGAATGACAAACTAAACTGTCTGACTCTCCATTGCATCTCACCGTAGGAGTTTGCAAATCCGGGAAGGTTTGTTTCCATCATTCTTTTCCTGGAGTTGAATACATCGCTGATATTAAACGAAAGCGTTCCTTTGTCTTTCATGATATCTTTACTGAATGCTAAGTTTGCACTAAAAACACCTAGACGATTTCCTTGAGCACTTTTTTCTGCACCATTATAAGTCGCATTCGTTTGCCAGTCAATTTTGTACGGCAACGAAACTTTTGAGGTTATTCTGGTGAACCATGATGTTGCGATATTGTCAAAATTTTGTGTAATTATTTTGTTGTTGAAATCAGTATAAACAAAATCTCCTTGTGTTTCGTTTCTGAAGAAATTGAAATTCCCGTTTAATTTCCACCATTTGTACGGAGAATAATTTAACGTGAATTCAAAACCTGCTCTATATTCTGTAGCTAAATTAATTGGTGAACTGATTGTTATTGGTATGCCGTTAACGAAATCTCCGGATTCTCTTCTTGCAAATTGAAAAACATCTGTTGTTTTATTTACATATAGGGATGTATTAAAGGTAAGTTTATCCCATCTTTTGATATAACCAAAATCAATAGCATCTGAAAAAGCAGGATCTAAATCTGGATTTCCCACAAAAATATTGATATTACTAGACAAGTTGCTGAATGGATTCAACATTCGTCCTCTTGGTCTTTGTATTCTTCGGCTGTAGCTTACCGAAGCGCTGCTTTTATCGGAGATTTCATAAGTAAAGAAGGCGCTTGGGAAAAAGTTATTGTATTTTTTAGTATTAAAATCATTAGTTGCCAATTGATTGATATTAATATTAGAATCCTCAAAACGCAATCCTACTAAGACAGAAAATTTATTTATTTTCATTCCATATTGGGTGTAAACAGCATTCACTTTCTCCTTATATTCTAATGTATTGGTGAAGTTTTTATTGATTAGGCCGTCATTTTTAACTTGATAATCCGTGAGTAATTCTGAAAAATCACCACGATATCCAGCCTCAAACTGACCTCCTTCGCCAATAGGCAACACATAATCCATCTGTAGTAAATTTCGACTTTGACTTTGGTTGTTGAGGGTGTTGTCAAATTTTACCTTAGCGGTATTGGTAGCTCTATCCGTAATTACTGCTATTTCGAGGTCTTTACTAGTTGAAAAGGAACCGTCAAGGGTTAATTTATGTCCTTCTTTTTTGAATTTTTTAGTAAAATTAGTTGCAAATTCTACATTTTCACTATCACTGTTTTCTAAATTGATTCGGTTGCGAGTGTAATCAAAAGTATTGTCTGCTTCAAAATAATTCTGAAAAACATTATCCCGATTATCTCCGTTATTTTTTCGGTAATTGAATGTATTGGTCCATGCGGTGGTCTCGTTTAAAAACAATTCTATTCCAAAATTTCCATTGTACCCTTTACTAAATCGGTCATTTTCTCGGGTTTCATTTACAATATTGTTGATAGTGTTGTCCGCATTTAAATAATTGGTATTTGTAAGAGCGTTTCCTGGACTGTTCCGCTTGTTGTATCCTTGAGTAGTGAAAAGATTAAAGTTGTCAGATTTATAATTTAATGTACCACTCAAACCATTATTTTCAGGATAACCTGCCGAGCCAATAAATGTTCCGTTTAAACCGCGGTTTTTTCCTTTTTTCAAAATGATATTTAATAATCCACCACCACCTTCCGCATCGTATCGTGCTGATGGGTTAGTGATCACTTCTACTTTTTCAATGGCATCCGCAGGAATCAATCGCAAGGCTTCCGCGATATTTATGGCATTTGAGGGTCTGCCATCAATAAGAACGCGAACATTATCGTTTCCACGAAGACTTATATTTCCTTCAATATCTACCGCTACAGAAGGAATGTTGTCTAACACATCGCTTACAGTTCCACCTTTTACCATCAGGTCATTTCCTACGTTGTATACTTTTTTATCTAATTTGATTTCGACAGTAGTTTTTTCAGATCGAATAATAACCTCATTTAATTGATTTGCATCCTCCTCTAAACTAATCAATCCTAAACTGGTGTTAACCTGAAGGTTTTTTTGCTTAATTTCATTTACTTTGAAAGAAATAAATTCAATATTAATATCGTAAACACCTGGAATAACTTCTATATTAAATTCTCCTTTTGGATTTGTTATTCCTCCGGCAACCGGTTTTGGATTGTTAGGATTCAGGAATGTTATAGTAGCATATTCTAAGGGTTGTTTGCTGATTTTTTCTATTACTTTACCGGAAATTTTAATTTTTTGGGTGGGAGCTTGTTGTGCAAAACTAAATAGTGTAGTAAAGAAAAGCACTACAATTAAAACAGATTTCATTTTTTTCATTTTAAAAAAACTTTGGTTACAGTCGTTAGATTGTAAAAGTAAGAGATGGTTTAATAGTACAAATCATAAAAAAATGTTAATTAAAAAAATAAGAATTTTAGGAAATAAAGACCTCTACTTTTTCTAAATCTCTTCCTATTATTGCTTTATTTCCCATGATAACCAGGGGTCTTTCTATCAGAATTGGATTTGATAGCATAGCTTGAATGATTTGTTCCTCATTCATCGTTGTTCCTTTGAAATTTTCAATCCAAATTTTTTCTTTTTGACGAACCAATGCTATTGGTGCTATATTTAGTTTCTTTATAATTGCAGACAATTGCTCAAAAGTGGGCGGACTTGTCAGATAATTGATTACTTCAAACTCTTTTTCAGATTTTTCTACAAATGCGAGGCAATTTCTAGATTTTCCGCAACGTGAATTATGGTATATTTGTATCATATTTAGTCGTTTTTAAATAATTGTTAAAAGCATTAGATTAGAGGTAACAAAAATAACGTTTGTGAAACTAATCAAGTATAAAATTAAATTAAAATAGATGTTTATAGCGCAGGGTTTAAAATCAGAGAATACGTTTTGGAAATATATTAAAGGATCATTTATATTTATTTTTGCTTCAATCTTGGGTCAGTTGCCACTTCTGATCCTCTTAATTTATGAAACAACCGTTAAAGGAAAGCCATATCCTTCAAATAATGAAGCTTTAATGCAGTTTTTTGAGCCCAATTTAAACTTATTTTTAGTCCTGATTTCATTTGTGGTTCTTATGGGAAGTATTATTTTGGTTGTGCGTTATTTGCATCATCAAACGCTACTTTCGGTAACTACTTCACGGGTTAAAGTAGACTGGAAGAGAATCGTATTTTCCTTTTTAATTTGGGCGGCATTTACTGTTGTATCCACATTGTTATTTTATTTTTATAGTCCAAGTGATTTTGTGATCAATTTTAAGCCTGTTCCATTTGCTATTTTGGTTCTCATCGGTATTGTTTTAATTCCGATACAAACTAGTTCTGAAGAATATATTTTCAGAGGCTATTTGATGCAGGGATTTGCGAACCTTGCTAAAAACAAGTGGTTTCCTTTGCTGATGACTTCTGTTATTTTTGGGGGAATGCATTGGTTTAACCCTGAAGTAGCTAAGATTGGTCCTATTATTTTAGTATATTATATAGGAACCGGATTGTTTCTTGGAATGATTACCTTGATGGATGAGGGTATGGAACTCGCATTGGGATTTCACGCAGCTAATAATTTAGTGGGTGCATTACTGGTCACTTCGGATTGGTCTGCCTTTCAGACACATTCTGTTTTTAAGGATATTTCGGACCCATCTGCGGGATTAGATGTTATTGTGCCGGTTGTTTTTATATACCCGATACTTTTATTTATCTTTAGTAGAAAATACAACTGGACAAATTGGAAAGAAAAATTAACTGGAAAAATTTAATAAAAGAACAGTTTCAATAATTTATAAAAAAAACGCAATCATGGTCAATACAATTACGTATCAAAATGTTCATAATCTATTTAAAATGAATGGTTATCATCTAAATCGAAACGATTTATGCAGAGTAGCGTATAGTTTTATCAAAGAAGGGGAAGAATATGAAAAAGCTGTGGGTGATTTTATCCTAGATTGGTTTGACAACAAATCCTATCTAGAATTGAATACATCAGGCACCACTGGAATCCCAAAAGTGATTCGAATAGAAAAACAAGCCATGGTAAATTCAGCCATTGCAACCGGTGATTTTTTTGATTTGCAACCAGGTAATAAAGCTTTACATTGTTTGCCAACTAAATATATAGCCGGAAAAATGATGTTTGTAAGAAGTTTTATCCTGGGTCTTGATATTGATTTTGTTGCGCCAAGTTCACATCCTTTGTTAAACAATGAAACTAAATATGATTTTGTTGCCATGGTGCCTTTACAGGCTCAAAATTCATTGACAATGTTGAAGAATGTCAAAAAAATGATTGTTGGCGGAGCTAAAATGAATAAAACTCTTGAAAAAGGACTTTGTAAATTGAAAACCAAAGTATATGAGACCTATGGAATGACGGAAACCATCACGCATATTGCGGCAAAGGAAATAGGTGAGATGGCTTTTTCAGTATTACCTAATATAAAAATAGCTAAAGACGACAGAGATTGTCTGGTTATTAATGCACCTAAAATTTCAAGCGAAGCAATTGTTACTAATGATATAGTAGAACTGATCAATGAGAACCAATTTATTTTTTTAGGTCGAATTGACAACATCATAAACAGCGGAGGAATTAAATTAATTCCAGAGCAAATCGAGGAAAAATTAGCTACTATGATTCATTCCAGATTTTTTGTCACTGCAAAACAAGATCTTGTTTTAGGAGAAAAATTAGTATTGATTATTGAAGGGGAACAACAAATTATAGCTGAAACTGTTTTTGATGTTTTGGATAAGTATGAAAAACCAAAAGAGGTTTTGTTTGTTGCAAAATTCGCTGAAACACAAAACGGAAAAATAAAGCGAAAAGAAATTACAGAAAGTATTTAAATTGTTTTTAATAAAAAAACATCCGCCTAAACGAGGGCGCCGAAAAAGTCTTTTTCCGAATAAATCGATAAATAAAAAGAGGGTAAATCTTAGGATTTATCCTCTTTTTTGGTATGTTTAGTTCTAATTATAAGAGTTTTTTTAGATGTTACTACGACAGTAATCAACACATTTCAATGAACATTCTTTGTCTATGATTTAATTATTCCAAAGAATAATTTTTTGAAAAAGATCAATGATTTAATAGATTTTCCTTAATTTATGATAAATTGTTAAATAAATACTGCACCAATAATGGACGTATGGCAGAAAGTCCCAATTCGTATGTTTAAGTATTTGCTTCTTAAAACAATTTGTAGCGTTTCGGATGTTGATGTAGTGGAAGGTTTGCGTTACAACATGTTTTTTAAATATAAATCCAGAACCATTCCGGTTTAAACTGTACAGGTGAAATAGCAATTTTCACAGTCAATTTAAAAAGAATATTTAAATTAATATAAGAAAAATGCAATCTACCGGAGTTACTTAAAAGGACTCTAGCTAAGCCTAAAGTAGGTTTATTGAACCTCCATTAAAAATCAATCATAAAAAAAGAAAAAACGCTTGTAACCGATTATATAAATCCTGTTACAAGCGTTTTTTTATTATCTGAAAAATGATTCTGATCAAAATTAGGAATGTTTTTTATTAAATTATTGCTGCATTTTAAAATAATAATCAGCTGAATTTTTCCCGCTTCCGTAGAATAAGAAAAATATGCAAGCTCCTAATATTAGCAATGCCAATAGTAAATTTTGAGAATGCATTGCTCCCATAAAATTTATTATAGTAGCACCTACCAATATGGGAAGTTGTGTTATTATAGCCCATCTTGTCAGTAAACCAAAAGCAATCATTATACCACCTACCATGTGTGCTGGAGCAATATAGTGGATAAGGAACATTCCGCCACCAATCCTGTCAATTGGAGATATTAGATCATTTAAATATTGGATGTTCGTTATAAAAGAGATTCCTTTCATAAACAAAAATACACCAAGTGTTATTCGTACCAAATCCACGGTTAAATAAGTGTGCGTATTCGCCCATTTGTTTAAATTTTTTACGCTATTCATAATACTATAGTTTTAAATATTTAGTACTAAGTTACTGAATTTTAATATAATAAATTATAATTGTTAAAGAAAACTAAACTTTGATTGTTTTTTTGTTTAAAAAAATAGAATTTCAGCTGTTGAGAATAAACCACTAATAATGCCGTCTTAATTTATAAGTGCAGCGTAAGTAAGTATATTAAATAATTAAAATGAATTTGGTTTAGATTTTCAGCACGTTATATCGCAAAGGGGCTAATGCTATAACTACCAATCCTTTGAATAAATATAATTATAAACCTAAAAAAAAACTAAGTACCTGTAAATGACGGATTAAACTTGAATAATTCCTAAGTTAAATTTTTTATCAATAGGCGAGTGGTTAGCCGCTTCTATTCCCATAGAGATCCAAGTTCGGGTGTCTAAGGGATCAATAATAGCATCTGTCCATAATCGTGATGCGGCATAATAAGGCGAAACTTGCTCGTCATATCTGGCTTTTATTTTATCAAATAATTCTTTTTCTTTTATTTCATCTACGAGTTCTCCTTTTGCTTTAAGCGAAGAGGCTTCAATTTGAGCCAGCACTTTTGCAGCTTGGGTTCCGCCCATAACGGCTAATTCCGCACTTGGCCAGGCGAATATTAATCTTGGATCATACGCTTTTCCGCACATGGCATAATTTCCAGCACCATATGAATTTCCTACAATTACAGTGAATTTTGGTACAACGGAATTGGATACCGCATTTACCATTTTGGCACCGTCTTTTATAATTCCTCCATGTTCTGATTTAGATCCTACCATAAATCCAGTAACATCTTGAACAAAGATCAATGGGATTTTTTTCTGGTTGCAATTGGCAATAAAACGGGTGGCTTTATCTGCACTATCGGAGTAGATTACGCCACCAAACTGCATTTCACCATTTTTAGTTTTTACCACTTTTCGTTGGTTGGCAACAATTCCCACTGCCCAACCATCTATTCTGGCATAACCAGTGATAATAGTTTGGCCATAGCCGTCTTTATAAGCTTCAAATTCTGAATTGTCTACTAAACGATTGATGATTTCCATCATGTCATACTGCTCATTTCTGGCTTTTGGCAAAACACCGTAGATTTCTTTTTCGTCTAATGCTGGTTTTTGGGATTTAATTCGGCTGAAACCAGCTTTATCAAAATCACCTATTTTATCAACTATATTTTTTATTTTATCCAATGCATCTTTATCGTCTTTGGCTTTATAGTCGGTCACACCGGAAATTTCACAATGGGTAGTTGCTCCGCCCAGAGTTTCATTATCAATACTTTCGCCAATAGCAGCTTTGACAAGATAACTTCCTGCCAAGAAAATACTTCCTGTTTTTTCGACAATCAAAGCTTCGTCACTCATGATGGGTAAATAAGCTCCACCGGCGACGCAACTTCCCATTACAGCAGCAATTTGGGTAATTCCCATGCTGCTCATTTGGGCATTATTTCTAAAAATACGTCCAAAATGTTCTTTGTCCGGGAAAATTTCATCTTGCAAAGGCAAATATACTCCGGCGCTATCTACTAAATAAATAATTGGCAGTCGGTTTTCCATAGCAATTTCCTGTGCCCGTAAGTTTTTCTTGGCCGTTATAGGAAACCAGGCTCCCGCTTTTACGGTAGCATCATTGGCTACAACAATACATTGTTTGCCTCTGATGTATCCTATTTTTACCACAACACCACCTGATGGGCATCCACCGTGTTCTGCATACATTCCTTCACCAACAAATGCTCCAATTTCAATGCATTTCGCTTTTGGATCCAATAAATAATCAATACGTTCACGAGCGGTCATTTTGCCTTCACCATGTAATTTTTGAATGCGTTTTTCACCGCCGCCTAATTTAACTATGCTTAATTTTTGTCGCAATGCGGAAAGTAAAAGTTTATTGTGGTCTTCGTTTTTGTTGAAGTTCAAATCCATGATGAAAGAATGTTAAAAATAATTTTGGGCTAAAATACAAAATTCAACTAAATAAATTTTATTGGTTTAGAAAGAAAACGGAATATTTTTTTGATTTAAAAACAAAAAAACAGAAGTTACCTCCTGCTTTTTTATGAATTTAATAAAAAAAAAGGTTATTTATGTTTGGATTCATTTACAAGTCTTTTTAAAATTGCCCATTGTTTGAGTGCATCACGAGCTTCAACGGCCGGATACCCTAGCATGGTTTTTCCTGCAGGAATATCTCCTGTTACACCGGAACCGGCACCTACAATCGCACCATCGCCTATGGTGGTGTGATCCTTTATAGAAGCGCTTCCGCCAATGATTACGCCATTTCCTAATGTTACAGAGCCTGCTAATCCACTGTTTCCAGCCATAATACAAAACTTACCTAGTTTGCTGTTATGCCCAATTTGGACTAGATTATCAATTTTACAGCCGTCACCTAAAATGGTTGAACTGAATTTGCCTCTGTCCACACAGGTATTAGCGCCAATTTCGACACTATTACCAATAATTACATTTCCAATTTGCGGAATTTTGACCAAACCTCTTTGTGGGTCAGGCCGAAAACCAAAACCATCCGCACCTATAGTCGCATTAGGATGCAAAATACAATCATTGCCAATGTGACATCGTTCTCTGATAACCGTTCCTGACCAGATTACTGTGTTTTTACCAATCGTACATTCATCTAGAATGGTCACATTAGGATATACAGTGGAGTTGTCTCCAATTATGACATTAGGTCCTATATAACAGCCAGCACCAATTCGGGCACCAGTGCAAATAGAGGCAGTTGGATCAATCACAGCACTGGGATGAATGTCAATAGTAAATACTGGTGTTGGTGGAGCAAAGAGTTCTAGTACCTGAGACATCGCTAAATCAGCATTTTTAACTTTTATGAAAGCTCTATTTTCTCCGGGTTCTATAGCAATATCTTCATTGACCACTGCCGCACAAGCATTGGAAGTAAACCATAATTTTTCGTATTTTTTGTTTCCAATGAATGAAATTTCGGAAGCGGTAGCCATTTCTAATTGTTCAGGAGCAGTAATGTTTTGGGTAGTATTCCCTATAATTACGCCATTAAGAATCGCATTAATTTCTTGGATTGTATAAGATTTCATTCCGTGTAGATTGGATTTGGTTGTTTAATATTTTTCAAATAAAAGAATTTAGCGTTGAAATTCCTAATCTTACTAATTTCTTTAACAGGAATAAATGGAGTGGTTATATAAATTGTGAATACAATATTGTAATTGTTCCTTATCCTTTGGACATGAGAAAATGCTGATTGATTACAATAAATAGCAAACAACAGTTAGCGGTAGAGACTTTGTTGATTGAATGGTTGGGGTTAATTATAAAACAAATAGCCGGTACTTAATTATAAGTACCGGCTATTTTCTATTTATTTGACTCGGATAAATTATCTTTTCACAATCATTTTTCCATTGTTTTCTCCTTTAAATAAACCAAGTAGCGCTGTAGGTAATTGATCAAAACCTTCTACTATAGTTTCTGTAAACTTCAATTTTCCTTCATTGACCCATTTTGATAAGTGTGCAATTCCTTCTGGAAAGTCTTTTTGAAAATTATTGATAATAAAACCCTGCATTAATACACTTCGGGTTAATAACATGGGTTGGATTCGGGGTCCCATTGGTATTTCGGTGCTGTTGTATAGGGAAATTTGTCCACACAAAGCAATTCTGGAATGAAAATTCAGGTTTTCGATAACCGCATCAGAAATACTGCCACCTACATTGTCAAAATAAACATCCACACCGTTTGGACATAATTTAGCAATTGTGGATTTCATATTGGTATTTGTTTTGTAATTGACGACTTCGTCATAGCCAAATTCTTCTTTTAGCATTTTTACTTTTTCATCAGAACCGGCAATTCCTATTACACGAGCACCTTGGATTTTTGCAAGTTGGCCTACTACTATCCCAACGGCTCCTGCGGCTCCTGATACCACAACGGTTTCTCCCGCTTTTGGTTTTCCAATTTGCATTAGACCAAAATAAGCGGTAAGTCCTGTCATTCCCAGTATTCCTAAATAATACGTTAGGGATTCTACTGTTGATTCAATTTTTTGCAGGCCTTTTTCAGAGGTAATCATTTGTTCGCTCCAAGGCAAAGCGCCCAGAACAGTATCTCCTGTTTTGAAAAGATCGGATTTTGATTCTACTACAGTAGCCAAAACTCCGCCCTCTATAGGTTGGTCTAATTCAAATTGAGGTACATACGATTTTCCTTCATTCATTCGACCGCGCATATAGGGATCTACGGAATAATACAATCCTTTTAAAAGGACTTCTCCTTTTTTTAGATCGTTTAATTCTATATTTTCAGATCTAAAATCATTCAATGTTGGAATTCCATTAGGTCTTGATGCTAATACGATTTGTTTCGTTTTCATTTTTTTTTGTTTAATAAAAACTCCATTAGCCATTAGCTAATGAAGTTTTGTTTCCTATTTTCTTTTTTAAAACTAATTTATAGTTTGGTTCTGAAATCATTTATGATTCCCCCTTTTGCAAGTACGTTAATTTGACGATCACTTAAACTGTGTTTGGTTTCAAATTCTAAAGTGCTTCCGTCCCCTTTTTCGATCACTACTTTTATATTATTTCTATTGACAACATCTTCACGGAGGTTTTTAAAACGGATCAAATCTCCCTGTTCCATTTTGTCATAATCAGAAACGTTTATAAATTCTAAAGGCACAATTCCAAAATTGACTAAATTTTGCCAAGCAATACGGGCATAACTTTGGGCAATAACAGCCACTTGTCCCAAATATTTAGGAGCAAGAGCGGCATGTTCCCGACTGGAACCTTGGGCATAATTTTCTTTTGCAATAACGATATGTCCACCAAATTCTTTTTTAGATTTCATGGCTCGATCATAAAAACTAGGATCGATCACACTAAAAGCATATTTACTGATTTCAGGAATATTACTTCTTAAGGGAAGTACATCGGCTCCAGCTTTCAAAATTTCATCTGTAGATACATTATCGCCCATTTTTAATAAAATAGGAATTCGATAGTCTTGTTGTAAAGCTTCAATTTCAGGAATCGATTTGATATTTGGACCTTTATGTAATTCAACTCCTGATCCATCTTTTAGGGGAGCCACGAGCATATCAGTATTGATAATTTCTACTTCAGGATTCTCAAATTTAGGATATTTCATGCCATAGATTTTTTCCATATCTCTAGGATCTGTGATTTTTCCTGTCAGGGCAGATGCAGCAGCCGTTTCGGGACTACACAAATAAACCTGATCATCTTCTGTTCCAGAACGACTTGGGAAATTTCGAGGCATGGTTCTTAAACTGATTGTTCCGGTAGCGGGAGCTTGCCCCATTCCTATACAACCCATACAACCTGATTGATGAAAACGAGCACCAGCAGTAATCAAATTTGCAAAAGTAAAATTCTTTAGCATGTTTTGAATTGTCTGTCTCGAAGTAGGATTGACATCAAATGAAACTGCACTGTTGATTGTTTTGTCTTTTACGATCACTCCGGCAATCCAAAAATCTCGTAATCCAGGATTTGCAGAAGAGCCTATTACGACTTGACCAATTTCTTTTCCGGCAACTTCGCTCACAGGAACTACATTTCCAGGACTTGTAGGCAGGGCAATCAAAGGAACTAAATCGCCCAAATTGATTGCTGCATATTCATCATAAGTTGCTCCTGAATCGGCAATTAATTCCGTCCAGTCAGATTCCCGATTTTGGGAAATTAAAAACCGTTTGGTTTCATCATCACTGGGGAATACAGTTGTTGTAGCACCTAATTCAGCACCCATATTGGCAATTACATGGCGGTCCATCACGCTCAGATTTTTCAATCCTTCACCATAATATTCTATAATTTTTCCCACTCCGCCTTTTACATCATAGCGTCTTAGCATTTCTAGAATGACATCTTTGGCACTAACCCAATCGGGTAGTTTACCGCTGAGTTCTACACCCATTACTTTTGGCATTTTGACAAAATAAGGTTGACCTGCAATTGCAGCTGCAACATCTAAACCACCGGTTCCAATGGCCAGCATGCCCAAAGACCCTGCAGCACAAGAATGACTATCGGACCCAACGAGTGTTTTTCCGGGTTTGCCAAAACGTTCCATGTGCACCGGATGACTTACGCCATTTCCGGGACGACTGTACCAAAGACCAAATCTTTGTGACGCCGAAAGTAAAAATAAATGGTCATCGGCATTTTTAGAATCCGTTTGTAAAAGATTGTGATCCACATATTGAACCGCAACTTCTGTTTTGGCTTTTTTTAGACCCATGGCTTCTAATTCTAATTGGACCAATGTTCCAGTTGCATCTTGTAATAATGCCTGATCTATCCGGATTCCAATTTCTTGACCCGCAATCATTTCACCATGTAAAAGATGCGATTGGATTAATTTTTGACTAACGTTTAATTTTGACATATTTTGTACTTTTAGATGCTTTTCTTAAATGTAAAAATCGAGATATTGTCTTATTCTAGAAAGGATCGGATAATCCACTCACACGGATTAATTTTTTATTTACAAATTCATGAATTCCAATTTCAGAGAGTTCTCTACCGTAACCAGAACCTTTGGTTCCTCCAAAAGGTAAATCGGCTTGTGTCCAAGTTGGGTGATTGATAAATACCATTCCAGAATCAATCTGATCAGCAAGTCGTTTTCCACGTTCAATATCTTTAGTAAATATGGATCCTCCTAAACCAAAATCAGAATCATTCGCCAAGGCAATTGCAGCAGCTTCGTCTTTTACTCTGTAAAAAGAGGAAACTGGTCCGAATAATTCTTCGTGATATGCTGGAATTTCAGGATTTAGATCCGTTAGAATGGTAGGTTCCATAAAGGCTCCCGGACCATCAACTCTTTTTCCTCCGAGTAAAACGGTAGCTCCAGCAGCAACTGATCTTTCCACTTGATCTACTAAGTGTAATAAAGCTTCTTCACTACTCAATGGACCTAATTCTGTATTTGAATCCATTGGATCTCCTACTTTTAATTTAGCTAGTTTGGCTGTGTACTTTTCGATAAATTCATCAGCAATAGCTTCTATAGCAATAATTCTTTTGGAAGCAATACAACTTTGTCCATTATTGTTCATTCTACCTACTACGGCCCATTCTACAGTTTTATCAATATCGGCATCTTCTAAAACGATTAAGGCATCATTACCTCCTAATTCTAAAACTGATTTCTTAAGGTTTTTACCAGCTTCTGCAGCTAAACTTGCACCAGCGGCTTCACTACCGGTAAGTGAAACACCTTTGATTCTTTTGTCAGAAACAATGGCTGATGCTCTTTTTCCTGAGATTAACAAATTAGTGTATAATCCAATTGGCGCTTGCGCTTCTTTAAATAAATCTTGAATTGCAATTGCACATTGAGGAACCATAGAAGCGTGTTTTACTAAGATAGTATTTCCTACCATGATGTTTGGCGCAATGAAACGAGCTACCTGATAAAAAGGGAAATTCCACGGTTGAACACCCAGTAAAACGCCTATTGGGCTTGATCTGATAATGGCTTCGCCAAGTTCAGGCGCTAATTTTTTATCGGCTAAAAAGGCTTCGCCATTTTGAGCATAATAATCTAATATATTAGCACTTAATTCAATTTCACCTTCTGCCTGTGAAAATATTTTTCCCATTTCGAGTGTAATCAAAGTAGCCAAAGCTGTTTTCTTCTTTCTCATTAAAGAAGCTACTTTGTTTAAAACAGCCGCTCTTTCAGAATATGATGTTTTTTTCCAATCTTGGAAGGTATTGGCAGCTTGTACAATGGCATCATCTACTTGCTTGTCGGTCATTTCATCAAATGATTTCAAAACTTTGTTTGTTGCGGGATTCGTTGTTTGTATGGCCATAATTCTAATATTTAAAGAAGATTAATTTTTGGCTTCTGCCAAAAATAATTTATACTGTAAAACAAATGGTTTTAGCATGTATAATTCAATAATTGGTTAGGAAATTTTTACGAAGTAGATTGGTTTTTTTGAAAAAAATAAAATTGTTCTAGTTTGTAATAACAATTATTGAATAACAAAGATAAAAATATTATGAGGAATAAGACTTACATAATTCCCACATTAACTTTTTTTTATGCGTAAAGTAAACACATCTAAAAGCCTTCTTTTTAAATGTTGTTTCTTTTCGTCTTCCTTTTTTTACATTTGGATGGATGGTGCTAATTTTTACTTTTTTTAATTAAAACAAGACAAGAAATAGTAATTATAGCGGTTTAGATTAATACAATAGGATATTTTTTAAATTAATTTTTCTTCATAATAGTGTTACTTTCAAAACAGAAAAAAATTAGCATTGAAAATGGGATGCAATTGTGAGTCGTGAATAATTACCAAGCAGAAAATAATACCGTTTTCTAATGGCTTTAGAAAAAAAGGTAAAGAGTAGTATGATGCCTTAAGTAACATGATAAAATGTAGCCGCTAAAAAAAGGGTTTATCTATAAAAAAAATCCTACCGACTTTAAAGCCGGTAGGATCTGTTTTATTTTAACTAAATGGTATTTTATTCCTCTTCCTTTTGTCCCATCATCATTAGATAAGCTTTCAGGAACTCATCAATTTCTCCATTCATAACGCCGTCAACGTTGCTGGTTTCATAACCGGTGCGAACATCTTTGACTAACTTATAAGGTTGCATTACATAATTTCTGATTTGGGAACCCCATTCTATTTTCATTTTACCAGCTTCAATATCAGCGCGTTGTGCCTGTTTCTTTTTTAACTCAATTTCGTACAATTGAGAGCGTAACATCTGCATGGCACGCTGTCTGTTGTCTTGCTGCGATCGCGTTTCGGAACATTGTATTTGAATTCCGGTAGGTTTATGAAACAATTGTACTTTAGTTTCCACCTTATTTACATTTTGTCCACCAGCTCCGCTGGATCGCGAAGTCGTGATCTCAATGTCAGCAGGATTGATGTCAATTTCGATGCTATCATCTACCAGTGGATACACGTAAACGGATGCAAATGAGGTATGACGTTTGGCATTGCTGTCAAAAGGAGAAATTCGTACCAGTCGATGCACGCCGTTTTCGCCTTTTAAATATCCAAAAGAATAATCGCCTTCAAATTCGAGTGTTACGGTCTTGATACCGGCAGCTTCTCCTTTCTGGAAATTCAGTTCTTTGATTTTGTAACCGTATTTTTCGCCCCACATCATGTACATGCGCATGAGCATTTCGGCCCAATCACAACTTTCGGTTCCACCGGCACCAGCAGTAATTTGTACCACAGCACTCAAAGTATCCCCTTCGTCCGAGAGCATGTTCTTGAATTCAATGGCTTCAATATGCGCTTGAGTGGCGTAGTAATGTTCGTCTAATTCTTCTCCGGTAAGTTCACCTTCTTTGTAAAAATCATAGGCAAGTTGCAATTCATCCGTCATTTCGACTGCTTTATTGTAATCTTCAATCCACTTTTTCTTGTTTCGGAGATTTTTTACAATGATCTCAGCTTCTTTTGGATTGTTCCAAAAATCAGGGGCAAAGGTTTTTTCTTCTTCGTTTGAGATCTCAATTAGCTTGGCATCAACGTCAAAGATACCTCCTCAACGCACCAAGGCGCTCTACAATACCTTTAATTTGTTCGGTAGTTGTCATAAAATTATATTAATTTGGTTGGTCTGTTTTCAATAATTTATCAAAATTGCTGCCGTGTACTACAATTAGTGTAGTTTTAACGGAACTAGTTGGAATTAATAAACGGTATTGTGTAAATTTGTGGCACAAAAATAGAAAAATTTTACGAAGGGACAATTCGCGAATTGTCCGTACTGAAAATAAAAATAAATATGGAAATAAATTTAGTTAGCGACACAATCACGAAACCTTCACGTGAAATGCTGGTTCATATGTTAAATGCTGAAGTAGGCGATGATGTTTACAAACAAGATCCTACAGTTATAGCCCTAGAAGCCAGAGTTGCTGAGATGTTTGGTATGGAAGCGGGTCTTTTTTTTCCCTCAGGAACGATGGCCAATCAAACAGCGATAAAATTGCATACCCAACCCGGAGAACAATTAATTGCTGACAAATATGCACATGTATACCATTATGAAGGCGGCGGTGTTTCCTTCAATAGTGGCGTTTCTTGTTGCTTATTAGACGGAAACCGCGGAATGATAACTGCAGAGCAAGTGGCTGGAGCCATCAATGATCCGGAGTTTTACCACAGTCCTTTAACAAGTTTAGTTTGTGTAGAAAACACCACTAATAAAGGTGGCGGCGCTTGCTATGAACTGGAAGATTTGCAAAAAATAAAAAAGGTTTGTGATGCTAATAATTTGAAATTTCACCTGGATGGCGCCCGAATCTGGAATGCTTTGGTAGCCAAAAATCAAGATCCAAAAGCATTTGGGGAATTATTTGATACCATTTCGGTTTGTTTGTCTAAAGGTTTAGGAGCACCAATTGGTTCGGTGTTGTTAGCGGATAAAGCCACGATTCACAGAGCATTGCGAATTCGAAAAATATTAGGTGGCGGAATGCGTCAGGTAGGCTATTTGGCAGCAGCAGGAATATATGCCTTGGACAATAATATAGAACGCCTTGCTGAAGATCATAGGCGAGCGAAAGAAATTGCCGAAGTTTTGAAAAAGGTAAGCTGGGTTGCATCAGTAGAGCCGGTTGAAACTAATATTTTGATTTTCTCGTTGGTTCCAAATTGTATCGAAAAGAATTTAATTGAATTGTTAAAGCAAAAAAATATTTTAATCAGTTCCATGGGGCATGGAAAACTGCGAATAGTCACGCATCTTGATTATAAGGAAGTTATGCATACCTATGTATTGGAAACTTTGCAGAAGTTAGTATAGTACTTCTTGGAGAATTTGTTTAAAGTTTAAGGTTTTTATCGTGATCAAAAAACGTTAAACCTTAAACTTTAAACTTTTTTATTTAAACAAATCTTCCATTCCGGGAATCATTGGCATATCCATTTTAGTAACGACATCCAGTTCGCTCTGATTGACATTTGTCGCTTTTTCGATTGCTTTATTCAATACTAAAATCAAATAATCTTCCAGTTGCTCTTTATCTGCTAATAGAGTGTCGTCAATAATAATTGATTTTAGGGTTCTGTTGGCAGTCAAAGTAACTTTCAATAAACCATCAGTGCTTTGTTCGTCTATAAGAACAGTATCTAAACGTTTTTTTGTGTCTTCTATCTTTTGTTGGGTCTCTTTAAGTTTGCCCATCATTCCCATTAAATCCATGTTTTAATTTTTTAAATTAATTTGATTTACAAAATTACTATATTGCATAGTTATAATCAATAAAATATTCATGAAAAATAAACTCGTCTTAAGTTGTCTTTGTGTTATTTTTGCACCATCAATTACTAATATAAAAGCGCAACAAATGTCAAAAAATATTCCTTCTCCCGTAGCTAAAATAATTCCAAAAATTTTAGAAAAACACAACCAAAAACGGGTAGATAATTATTTCTGGTTAAACGAGAGAGAGAACCTGGAAGTGATTGATTATTTGAATCAAGAAAATACGTATTATGAAGCCATGACTGTGGATACAAAAGGGTTTCAGAAAGAATTATACGAAGAAATGAAAGCCCGCATCAAGGAAGACGATCAATCGGTTCCTTACTTATACAATGGTTACTATTATATCACGCGTTTTGAAACCGGAAAGGATTATCCCATTTATTCCAGAAAAAAAGGAAGTCTTACCGCTACTGAGGAAATTTTATTCAACTGTAATGACTTAGCTAAAGACCATTCTTACTTTCAATTGGGTGGTTTGAGCGTGAGTCCGGACAATAAATTTGCGAGTTTTGGTATTGATACCGTTGGAAGACGTATTTATACGATACAAATCAAAAACTTAGAGACGGAAGAAATTCTTTCGGATAAGATTGAAAATGCTACTGGAAGTTCTGTTTGGGCCAATGATAATAAAACGATATTTTACACCAGACAAGATAAAGTTACCTTGCGGTCTGATAAAGTTTTTAAACATAAATTAGCCACAGATTCAGCTACTGATATATTAGTTTTTAATGAAAAAGACGATACGTTCAATGTTTCTGTAGGCAAAGAAAAATCAAAAAAATATATTGTAATAGGCTCCGGAAGTACCTTAACAACCGAGTACAGAATTTTAAATTCAGATACTCCAGATGGAGAGTTTGTGGTTTTTCAACCAAGGGTTCGCGGCTTAGAATACAGTATTTCTCATTTTGGAGATTCTTTTTATATCATGACCAATAAGGACAAAGCAACTAACTTCAAGTTGATGAAAACCCCTGAAAACGCTACTGCAAAAGAAAATTGGAAAGATGTCATTGCGCATCGAAAAGACGTTTTACTGGAAGATATCGAAATTTTTAGAAACTATTTAGTTGTAGAAGAACGTTCCAATGGTTTGAACCACATTCGTATTATGCCTTGGAGTGGAGAAGGAGAATATTATTTGCCTTTTGGAAGCGAAACGTATAGCGCATATACGACGACAAATGTGGATTTTGATACTGATATTTTGCGTTACAGTTACCAATCATTGGCAACGCCATCTTCAGTTATTGACTTTAATATGAAAACCAAAGAGAAAGAAATCAAGAAAGAGCAACAGGTTCTTGGGGGTAAATTTGATAAAAATAATTATATCGAAGAGCGTGTTTGGGCCACAGCAACAGATGGTACCAAAGTACCCATTTCTATGGTGTACAAAAAGGGGTTGAAAAAATCCGGGAATAATCCGGTATTGCTTTATGCCTACGGTTCATACGGCGTTACCATGGATGCTTATTTTTCATCTACGCGTTTGTCAATTTTGGATCGAGGATTTGTATTTGCCATAGCACACATTCGCGGTGGTGAAGATTTAGGAAGACAATGGTATGAGGACGGAAAATTATTGAAAAAGAAAAACACCTTCACTGATTTTATTGATTGTTCTAAGTTTTTGATTCAGGAAAAATATACTTCACCAAAACATTTATATGCCGAGGGCGGTTCAGCAGGTGGATTATTAATGGGAGCAGTAGTCAATATGGCGCCGGAATTGTACAACGGAGTAATTGCGCAGGTTCCTTTTGTAGATGTTATCACCACGATGCTTGATGACACGATTCCGCTGACAACCGGAGAATATGATGAATGGGGCAATCCAAACGAGAAAAAATATTATGATTATATGGCATCCTACTCTCCTTATGACAACGTAAAAGCTCAAAACTATCCTAATATGTTCGTTTCTACCGGACTTCATGATTCACAAGTACAATATTGGGAGCCTGCCAAGTGGGTTGCAAAGCTCCGTACTCAAAAAACAAATGATACCGTTTTATATCTTAATACGAATATGGATGCGGGTCACGGCGGTGCTTCAGGTCGGTTTGAAGCCTTAAAGGAATTAGCAAAGGAATATAGTTTTTTATTAGATTTAGAAAAAATTAAAAACTAAACAGCTTTTTTTGTTAAATTTGTAACTTTCGAGGTGTAATTAGAAATTGCTGCAACTAACTATTTTTTTATGAAAAAAAAAGTAAACGCTTACAATAATGTCTTAGAACTTATAGGTAATACTCCTCTTGTTAAGTTAAATAAAGTCACTGAAGAGTTAGAAGGTGCTTTTTATGCAAAAGTAGAAGCTTTTAATCCGGGACATTCCTCCAAAGACAGAATAGCATTGCACATAATTGAAGAAGCTGAAAAGAGAGGTGTTTTATCTCCTGGTGATACTATAATTGAAACAACATCCGGCAATACGGGTTTTAGTTTAGCAATGGTGAGTATCATCAAAGGATATAGCTGTATTCTGGCTGTTAGTTCTAAATCATCTAAAGACAAAATAGACATGCTTCGCAGCTTAGGAGCTAAAGTGTATGTTTGTCCGGCGCATGTTTCTGCTGATGATAAACGTTCGTATTACAATGTTGCCAAACGTTTGCATGAAGAAACGAAAGGCTCGGTGTATATCAACCAATATTTCAATCAGTTGAATGTTGATGCGCATTATAAGTCTACCGGTCCGGAAATTTGGAAGCAAACAAATGGAGCAATCACACACTTAATTGCTTGTAGTGGAACAGGAGGAACTATTTCCGGTACTGCAAAATACTTAAAAGAACAAAATCCAAACATTAGAATTCTTGGAGTCGATGCTTTTGGATCCGTATTAAAAAAGTACCATGAAACTGGAGAATTCGATAATGATGAAATTTATCCGTACCGAATAGAAGGTTTAGGGAAGAACTTAATTCCATCAGCAACGGATTTTGATATTATTGATAAATTCATGAAAGTAACTGACGAAGAAAGTGCTCATGCGGCTCGAGAAATCACAAGGAAAGAAGGTTTATTTGTAGGATATACTTCAGGAGCTGTTTTGCAAGCCATCAAGCAATATGCTGATGAAGGAGAGTTTGATGTTAACAGTGTTGTTATTGCCATATTTCCAGATCACGGTTCTCGTTATATGAGTAAAGTATTTAGTGATGATTGGATGCATGAACAAGGTTTCTTTGACAGTATAAACCAAGAAGAAGTTCAAAAAATAGAAATGATAAAATAAGTTGAAATTATAAATAAAAAGTCCCATTAGCTTTTGCAAATGGGACTTTTTTATTGATCATATAAGGAAGAATACTTTTTTGGTTAATCCAATAATTCAGGAGTACTAAGTATTAATTCGATTTTTTTAATAGTGATCGTGATCTGGCTCATTTGTAATTCTATGTTTCTAAAAAAGAGACTAATATCTCTGTTGACCCAACTTTCAGAAATAACTCTTGCTCCTAAACTAATTCTTAAAATAGCACTTTCAATTTCAGTAGTATATTTTACATTAACTGCTTGACCAATATGGCATTTTTGGGCAGCAAGCCGAATGATTTCTAATGAAGAACCTTCAAACTGATCCGATAAATCAGTATTTAATAACGTATATAATTTTTTTACGTTATCAACAGATAAAACTTCATTATCTTTAAAAATAAAGAAAGGAAAAATGGTACGGATATTTCGTATTCCAAATTCTTTACTGCTGTAACTCTTCGTTTTTGTTTCATCACCATAAATAGGCTGTAAAAAAGTGGCTTCTTTTATGGAATCATCAACAAAATTGCAAAACATCTCAATACCCATATTTCGATATAAAACAGGTGTTTTGTAGTATCTGTCCATTTCAACTACGGCCGCATTCCAGCGCATATAGGAACCATAGTTATACCCATCGGATAATTCATTGGAACAAAACCAAGAAGCCGGCCAATCAGAATGATTGTAATATTGGGTTAAACCTTTGGGTAATGTGTTTTTTACAGAATGTATTAATTTGTTGACACTTTTAGGTAAAATTAATGCACCGCAGTATGGAGGGCCCGTGAAAAATTTACTTCCTGTTATAGTAACAATATACCCTTTGTTTAAATAATTTTGTATGTCTTTTGGATCTAATCTAAGCTGTGAGCCATCTACAATAATCTGAATTGATAAATTTTCAAGTGTATTTAGTTTTTTTATAAATTCGTCACTGGGAGATTGATACCCTAATTTTGATTGGTCCATAGTATGTAACACGATGTGCCTGCCTTGATTTTTGGTCTTGATAACGGCATCAAATACTTCCTTATCTAATTGAGCAGAAGATTTTGATGCGCCATTTTCATCTCGAAAAGGGATTTTAATTAAATCAACCTCTCTAAAGCCTTCAATTTTAGTGTCTTTTTTAATTGGATAATTTAGTGCAGTAGTGTTTTCAAAGTGGCATCCTTTTAAGGCGGCAGCAACGCCACTACCAGTTTCATCAGAGGCCACCAAAATGTGTGTAATTTCTTTGTCGGAAATAATTTGTGTTATAGCTGCTATTTGCAGCGACGAATCGGTACCTGATGGAGAAAAAATTATTTCACATTCCTCATTTAATTTAAATATTTTTCTAAGGTTATTTTTTAGTAATTCAGAAAACTCGGTAGTAGTATTTTTAAAACTGTTTTTCAAGCTGTTTCTAATTAATATACTTCTCACTTTATCGGTTTTATCAAAAGCAAAATTTGAAACGCTGGACGCCGTAGATGAGGCAAAAGTAAATGCATCAGGTCTTGGGAATGGGCGACATCCGTATTTGTTTAGCAAATGAATTTCGTCGATATTCAATCTAAGATCTCCTCCAGACATTAATAAGTATTCGGTGGGTTTTGCTAGATTTTCAATAATAGGTTTCCAAGATTCTTTGAGTTCAGTATTTAAATTTTTTAAACCATGGAAAGATTGTAGCTCTTCGTTTATTAATGAAGATTCTGGATTTAAGTAGGTATCATTTTTGATTAAATTAATTAAAACATAATCAAGATCTTCTAATTTTTCTTTATCATCTTTAGGTAGTAAATTATAAAATATTCGAATCACTTCAAGTGCAGCGATATCGCATAAAACAGCCTCTTTTTTTTCGTTATTCAACGCTTTGTACCATAACTGCCATTCAATACCATATCTTAAATAAACTAGAGCTAAAATAGGTTTGTTCAAAAAGGACGAGCCAATTATAATCGATTTATTGGGTATAATTTTGAAAATAGTAGGCTCACTAGTTGAGGTGATTATATTGATGTTATTTATCTTTGGTACAGTATTAAACCTTTTTAAAATACGCACTAAATAGTTTACATTTTCTTTTTCAAATAAACTGGTTCTTTTATATTGATTTTCAATTAGAATGTTGTTTGTCATATATGTTATAATTTAAAACGTTCCTTAGAACGATATTCTGTATTAGGAATATTTAGTTAATTCACTACACGCATTCAATCAGGGACTACATTCTGCTGAAAATTGTCACAAAAAATAATTTTCCCTTTTATTCTTAATATTCAATGATGGTGCTCTATTTTTAAATAATTATGTTCTCACTTGCTGGCTGTTTCGCTTGTTTTTTGGGCGTCGCATTTATCAAAAAGTAGGCAAATATAAGAAACTTGATATCAGGAAAAAATATATTAAAAATACTCGTTTGCTAAATCTCTTCGTGTTAATTGTAGACCGTGAATTAAACTTATATTCACTAAATAATGGAACTTGTATTTTTTAATTAAATATTGTATTTTTTTATTTTTGATTTATTACTTGAGCACCTGATAAAAAAGGATATGGGACACTCCAGAGAATATTTAAAACAATAAATGACCGAGGCTTAATTTTAAAGTCATACATTTTCAGGCAAAAAAACTCCAGCCGAAGCTAGAGTTTTAGTTATTGTAGAAATTAAGTTTATGCTTCTTCCATAGTATGATACACGTTCATGACATCATCGTCTTCTTCCATTTTTTCAATTAATTTTTCTACATCGGCCATTTCAGCTTCCGATAGTTTTTTAGTAATTTGGGGGATTCTTTCAAATCCGGAAGAAAGAATTTCCAGTCCTCTGTTTTCTAATTCTTTTTGAATGGTTCCAAAACTTCCAAAGGGCGCATATATTAAAATACCATCTTCGTCTTCAAAAACTTCTTCAGCACCAAAATCGATTAACTCTAACTCTAGTTCTTCAGGATCAATTCCGTTTGCCGGGATTCTAAAATTACAGGTGTGATCAAACATAAATTCAACTGAACCTTGTGTTCCCAATGTGCCATTGCATTTGTTAAAATAACTCCTAACATTAGCCACCGTTCTGTTATTATTATCAGTAGCAGTTTCAACCAGAATGGCAATACCATGGGGTGCATATCCTTCAAATAAAACTTCTTTATAATTGGCCGTGTCTTTATCGGTTGCTTTTTTAATGGCGCGTTCCACATTTTCTTTTGGCATATTCACTGCCTTAGAGTTCTGGATCACGGCTCGTAATCTGGAATTGGCATCAGGATTTGGTCCGCCTTCTTTTACGGCCATTACAATATCTTTTCCTATTCTGGTAAATGCTTTGGCCATTGCTGACCAACGTTTCATTTTTCTTCCTTTTCTAAACTCAAACGCTCTTCCCATTTCTATTTCTTATTTTGAACTGCAAAAACACAGTTATTCTAAACTTTATCCAATGATTTTATTTCTTGTAAAAAGGTAATTTTACCACTTTGGCAGGGACGTCATTTTTACGGATTCGGATAAAGATATCGCTTTCCAAAGCACTGTTTTCTGAAGTTACATACCCCATTCCTATTCCTTTATTCATTGAAGGTGACATCGTTCCCGAAGTTACAATTCCGATTACATTTCCTGTTGCATCTACAATTTCGTAATCGTGTCTTGGCACCGCACGTTCCTGCATTTCAAAAGCAACCAGTTTTTTAGAAACACCCGCTTCTTTTTGTTTTTTCAGATTTTCTGAATTCGTGAATTCTTTTGTGAACTTTGTAATCCATCCCAAACCAGCTTCCAGTGGCGAAGTCGTGTCATTAATGTCATTTCCGTACAAACAGAAACCCATTTCCAATCGCAACGTGTCACGAGCTGCAAGACCAATTGGCTTGATTCCAAATGCCGCACCTGCTTCAAAAACTTTAGTCCAAATTTGTTCTACTTCTGAATTTTTGCAATAAATTTCAAAACCTCCAGAACCAGTATATCCTGTAGCCGAAATGATTACATCTTTGATACCCGCAAATTCACCCACTTCAAAATGGTAATACGGAATCGCAGATAAATCTTTTGAAGTCAACGATTGCATTGCTTCAACCGCTTTTGGCCCTTGAATTGCCAATAATGAATAATCATCCGAAAGGTTTTTCATCTCCACACCCAAATCATTTTGAGCCGAAATCCAATCCCAATCTTTCTCAATATTCGACGCATTTACTACTAATAAATACTGCTCATCTTTCATTTTATAAACAAGCAAATCATCTACAATTCCACCATCATTATTTGGCAAACAAGAATATTGCGCTTTTCCGATAGTCAAAGTCGAAGCGTCATTTGTAGTCACTTTCTGAATCAAAGCCAATGCATTTGGACCCGTAAGCAGGAATTCACCCATGTGAGAAACGTCAAAAACACCCACGGCATTGCGCACCGTTTCATGTTCCGCATTCACTCCTTCATATAAAATGGGCATATTGTATCCGGCAAACGGTAGCATTTTTGCTCCCAAACTCTCGTGTATGTGCGTAAGCGCAGTATTTTTCATTGTGTTTTTCTATAAAATTTAATTTTGCTAATTTATTGATTTTATTTCGGGTGACAAAGGCAGAGCGAAGCAAAGTTTAAAGTTTCAAACGTTTTCGGAACAATCTGTACTGTAGGATTTGTAATAAGTATTTTTAGGAGCTATTTCCTGCTTTTCACTGCAATCTTATTATTCGCCAAAAAGGCGTATAATAAGGATTTCCGTTATAATCAGGGCTAGGGAATTTCGGTTCAAATAACGAATTTGTTTCCTATTAAATTCGTAATTTTAAACAAATAAATTTCCATGACGAATCCTATTTATATTGACCAAAAAGAAATTCTAAAACGCCTCAAACAACCAGACAAACATACCCACAAAGGTATTCAAGGACACGCTTTAATCATTGGCGGAAGTTACGGCAAAATAGGAGCAGTGAGCTTATCCTCTAAAGCAGCTTTGAAAACCGGCTGCGGATTAGTTACCGTTTTCATTCCGAAATGTGGGTACGATATTTTACAAATCTCAATCCCAGAAGTCATGGTTTTAACTGACAATCAGGAGAAATCAATTTCCAATATTACTTTCGACATTACACCACAAGCCATCGGAATTGGTCCTGGATTGGGTCAGGCCGTAGAAACCCAAAATGCGCTGCATCAGTTTTTAAAAACAAATAAAACGCCTTTAGTGATCGATGCCGATGCACTGAATATTTTATCCCAAAACAAAGAATGGTTTTCTTTAGTACCGCCCAAAACAATCTTAACGCCACATCCCAAAGAACTGGAACGATTAATTGGAAAATGGCATTTCGAAGAAGAAAAAATGAGTAAAGCAATCTCTTTCTCCAAACAACACGAAATTATAATCGTTATGAAAGGTGCACCCACCCGAATCATTGATGGTAAAACTTTCTACGAAAATACCACCGGAAATGCTGCGCTTGCAACCGCTGGAACGGGTGATGTTTTGACGGGAATGATTACAAGTCTCTTGGCACAAGCCTATGAACCCATTAGTGCCGCAATTCTTGGCGTGTATCTTCACGGATTAACCGCGGATATTGCCTTGCCAGAAACGGGCTATCAATCTTTTATCGCTTCAGATGTAATTGCGAATATTGGGAAAGCTTTTTTGAGTATTACAGAATAAAATTTCTTAAAAAGGTTTCAAAAAAAATTATATTTTCAATTCGTTAAACAAATCAATCAGTTTGGTTTCTGATGGTTTTGGAGCATTTGAATTTACAATATTGCCATCTGGGCCAATAAGAATAAATCTGGGAATTTCCTTTATTTCGTAAGCTTTAATAAATTCAGAACTGAAGTCCAGATCTGCTAATAATTGAATTCCTCCTAATTTTTTTTGATTTACAAGATTGCTCCATTTTTGTCGGTCTTTAATATTGTCAACAGAAATGCTAACAAACTGAATATTTTTACCTTGATACTCTTCTTCCACTTTTTTCAAGGATGGTACTTCTTTAAGACAAGGCCCACACCACGTTGCCCAAACATCAATGTAAACATATTTTCCTTTTAGACTTTCTAAAGATGTTTTTCCTCCTTTTTGGTTTTCGTAATGAAATTGTGGTGATGCTTTGTGAGGCTGTGTCGCTATTATGGTATTATAAATAGCACTAAGACTCTCTTTTAATTTTGGATTATTTGTAATGAAAAGATATTCTTGGTATATTTTTTCATAATTGGCATTATCAATATTTATGTCATAAATGGAATTATGAATTATGAAATTCTTAAGGTTTTGACTTTTAAGAACTTTAATATTAATGATTTTAGCTATGATGAAATCAATATTAGTTCCGTTAAATTTTATATTATTAAAGAATTTTAACGTAGCTAATTTTTGGTATTCATGGGAAAATAAAAAATCTGCATCATTATCTAAATCTATTTTTTTATCAAATTTCGGGAATACATCTGAAACTTGAAACCCTTTTAAATGGGCATGAAGTTGATGGTAATTCTTATAAAATAGTATGTGTTTTTGCTCTAAATAATTAATGTTAGCAACTTCTTTTTCTTTGAAATAGGCGTTAGAAAATTTAATAGTATTGTACAAGGCCGAAATAGTAGTTTTGATTTCATTCACTTTATTCAGAAACTCCATTTCATCCAATTTATACAATTCTTCATCTGAAATTTGAGAGGTTATCTTTAATTTTTCAATTATATATTGATTCTCGATACTACCTTTGCCTTTATATTTTAAACTTGTGTTAAAAATGTTATCATCAGCGAGTAGCATTAGATTAGTCTCTTTTGATAAATAAATTGGTATACTGTTTTTACCAGTTTCAAGGGTATATATTCCATCATATGGAATATTTATGTTTTCTGAAAAACTATCATCAGCTTTTAATTTGATTTTTTTCTCAAATAATTCTCCTTTTATACTGATAGTCCCGTTCGCGGTATTGGTTATTTTCCCGGAAATTGGTATTAGCTCTTTTGAAGTTGTAAATGAGGCTAAAACTAAAATTAGCAATAGATAAATAACTTTTTTCATTGAGATTTATTTTTAATAATAACTCAAATATAAACTATTTCTTAAAAATTAGTACTTAATTCTTTGATAATTAAATAAAAAGGGATTGTTTGCTTTTTTAAATTTAGACACGAATAGTGTATTAACATAAACGGCTATCAATCTTTTATCGCTTCAGATGTGATTGCGAATATTGGGAAAGCTTTTTTGAGTATAGAAAACTTGGAGTAGTATTTTGTCTTTTACCATTTCATTTTATTTCTTTTCCTTTTGTCATTCCGACGAGGGAGGAATATCATTGTAGTTTCCGGTAATTTTTTTATGAATAGCTAATTTATTCAACTTATTATTGATACAATTTAGCAATAAAAAATATTCTTGATAAGGTTAATTTTTCGTCAGATTGACAGATTGTTAGCAATCATTTTGCAAAATAGACACGAAATTCTTCTCACTTATTTGTAAGTTTGTATCCAAGCAAAATTGCTTTATCCAATTTGATTATGGAAAAAATACCACATCTTAGAACCGTAAATGTTACACGATACATCGCTCCTTTGCGGGAAGGTGGCTCTTTGCCCGCGCTCGCTGAAGCCGATGACGATTTTAAATATGTACTGAAATTCAAAGGTGCCGGACATGGCGTAAAAGCCTTAATTGCCGAATTAATCGGTGGAGAAATTGCTCGTGTATTAAACTTGAAAATGCCGGAACTCGTTTTTGCAAATCTCGACGAAGCTTTTGGACGTTCCGAAGGCGATGAAGAAATTCAGGACTTGCTTCAAGGCAGTCAAGGACTTAACTTGGCATTGCATTATTTATCGGGAGCCATAAATTTTGATCCTGTTGTCACTTTAGTAGAGCCAAAACTAGCTTCCCAAATTGTTTGGTTAGATGCTTTTATCACCAATGTGGACCGAACCTTTAGAAACACCAATATGTTGATCTGGCATAAAGAATTATGGCTTATTGATCACGGCGCAAGTCTTTATTTTCATCATTCGTGGACCAATTGGGAAAAGCAAGCACAAAGTCCTTTTGCACTGATTAAAGACCATGTTTTGTTGCCTCAGGCTTCTTTATTAATAGAAACGGATGTAGCATTCAAAAAAATAATGACAGACGATGTATTGCAAAATATCGTGAATCTGATTCCGGAAGTATGGCTCCATTGGGAAGATACCGATGAAACTCCGGATGCAATTCGGGAAGTCTATTTTCAGTTTTTAATAACACGTTTGAACCATTCCGAAATTTTTATAAACGAAGCACAAAATGCAAGAAAAGCACTTATATGAGTATGCCGTAATCCGGGTTGTGCCTAGGGTAGAACGCGAAGAATTCCTCAATGTGGGTATTATTCTGTTTTGTAAAAAAGCAAAATTCATCAAGGTTTTGTATGCAGTAAATGAATCCAAACTCCAAGTTTTTTCGGATGATTTGGATATAGAACAATTGCATTTAAATATACTGGCATTTGCCAAAGTAGCGCATGGCGAAAAATCAGGAGGACCAATAGGACAATTTGATATTCCATCGCGTTTCCGTTGGTTGACAGCACTTCGCAGTTCCGCCATTCAAACCTCAAGACCACATCCAGGATTGTGTGATGATTTAGAACAAACAACACAACGCTTGTTTGAAGAAATGGTGTTGTAATAAAATCTAAGAAAGACTGTTTAAGTGGCGCGCGAGGTGCATTCCCATACTAAAACAAGCTTGCAAGAGATAGCCTCCGGTAGGTGCATCCCAGTCGAGCATTTCACCAATGCAATAATTACTTTTTTTATCTTTTAGTTGAAAATTTTCGTCCACAGCATTCAGTTGGATACCGCCTGTCGTTGATATCGCATCGTTCAATAACGCAGCACCGGTAATTTCGAGGCTTAATTTTTTAATATTTTGAGCCAATAATTCTGGATTCAAGTAGATTTCTTTCGAAAGGTATTTTTTCAAAAGTCCAATTTGAGCGGGACTCAATTTTACTTCTTTCTGTAATGTTTCGCTCGTCTTTTTAAAAGTTGATTTTCTAATTTTGTCAAGCAAATCTTCATAACATAAGGTTGGTTTGAGATCTAGGAAAATTGTAGCTTTTTGTTGGCTTTCCAATTCTTCCCGAATGTGTGGACTAAGTGCATAAATAGCATTTCCTTCTAAACCGAAACGTGTGATAACCGCTTCGCCTTTTTGTCTTTTATTCAAACAGCTAATCGCAATATTTTTAAGCGGACTGCCTTCATGTTCCAAGATGAAATCTTCCGGCCAGTTCACCCGATACGCACAATTCGAAGATTGAAAAGCAACGATAGGAATATTTTCTCTTTCAAATAAATCTAGCCAGGTACCATCAGAACCGGTGATCTTCCAGCTACCACCGCCCAGGGCAAAAATGGTATAGTCGGATTTTATTGCTGTATCTATATTGAAAACGATGTCTTCTTTGTTCCTCCAGCCCGTCCAGGTGTGTTGGTATTGAATAGCGACACCTTGCTTAGTCAAAACATCCAGAATTGCGTTGAGTACTGTTATGGGTTTGATGCCACTTTCAGGATATACTCGTTTGCTACTGCCAATATAGGTTGGGATACCGATGGTATCTATCCACTGTCTAAAGTCTTCATTATCAAAATCAAGCAATGCTTTTTCCAAAAAATGAGGTGGTGTATAGCGTGCAATCAATTCAGCAATGGGTTCCGAATGGGTGAGGTTAAATCCCCCTTTTCCGGCCACCAAAAATTTCCTTCCCAGTGTTTTGTTTTTTTCGTAGACTGTAACCTTGAATTTCTCACAATCCAATAATGCAGCCAGTATAAGTGCTGCGGGTCCTCCTCCAATAATTGAAACTGATTTTTTCACGTCACAAAAATAGGTTTTGTTTTTCCCATAAATGCCGTTACGTATTTTATATTAGCCAATGTATATGTAAAAAATAAAAAAGGCTGTTCAAAATTATTTTGAACAGCCTTTTTAGAAATTTTTTATCCACTAATATTTTGCCGACTCTCCGGCTTTCGGCAAGGACTGTTTTATAAATTGTCTGATATCCTCGTTGGCAGTTTCTAAATCTACTTTTCTCAAATACATCATGTGCCCGCTTCTGTAACCTTTCCAGGACATTCTGTCATTTAGTCTTCCGCTTGGATCCATTTGCCACATGTTGTATTTCGAGTTGAAATAATCACAAGCCCCGTCATAATAGCCGGACTGAACCATTACATGCAAATACGGATTTTGAGCCATGGCTTGTCTCAGGTTTTCTCCAGTTTTATCATTGGAATCATCCCAAGGCCGCACAGAACCAAACATATTGTATTTGAAATCGGTTTTGTAATTCAAATTATTGCGCAAGTACATATTGATGGCAGGAGTAAAGGAGTGGAGCCAAGAAGTAAGTTCGGCATTAAAATCAGGACTGTCACCAGCGGTTTTACGGTCAATTCCTTTGTAACGAGAATCTAATCTTCCTACGGTAAATCCTTGATCGCGCAACAATTCTTTCCAGAAATAATCATAGGGAACATCTAAATTATTTTGTAAAACCACTTTTTCCGAAAGTCCGGAATAGCGCGCAATTTTGGACGCCATTTCTTTTCTTTTTTGATCGTCCAATGCGCCTCCTTTGCTCATTGCGGGAAGCAGTTCATTTATGGTAAATTCTTCTACTTCAGGCAGCATATCCGTTAAATCTTTGTTCTGTAAATCAGCAGGTAATTTTTTATGGAACCAAGCCGTAGCAGCAAAATAAGGCAGTTTCAGTGCTGCTTCAGAAGCGACTCCACGAGTGATTCCCAATTCAGTTGGAGATACTAAAATAACGCCGTTCAAATACATCCATTCACTGTTTTGTAATTCTAGTGCCAATCCGGAAACACGCGTAGTACCATAACTTTCACCAATGAGATATTTGGGTGAAGCCCAACGATTGGTTCGGGATACAAATCCATTAATCCAATCAGCAAGGTATTTAATGTCGGCATTTACACCAAAGAATTTAGTGGTTGGTATTTCTTTACTTGTCGCTCTTGAATAGGCGGTATTAACAGGATTTACAAAAACAATATCGGCAACATCCAATATCGAATATGGATTTTCCTTGATTCCATAAGGCTGTAACGGATAGCCTTCATCATCAATATTAATTAAAGTGGGACCCGTATAGGCAATCTGCATCCAAACCGAAGCGGAACCTGGACCGCCATTAAAGGAGATGACTAAAGGGCGGGCAGCACGATCTTTTACATCAGAACGCTCATAATACGTGTAAAATAATCCGGCAATTGCTTTTCCATCCTCATCCCAAACCGGCATCGTCCCAGTGGTGGCTTTGTAAGGCACTTTTTGACCTTTGATAGTTGTGCTGTGTTCTGTTATGACCTGCGAATCCGGATTGAAAATAAGATTTGCAGCTGAATATTCTTCTTTTGGAGCAGGAGTAGCTGCTGGTGTTTTTGATGGTTGGGCATGCATTGTCGTAAAAAATCCAACTAAGAGCAACGATAGTACTGTTTTTTTCATAAAGAGATCGGTTTGAGGTGTTTTTAATAACAATTTTTTGATAAAATTTAATTTCACTAATGTATTGTTTTTTATTGGAGCATCTATAAAAGAATGCAGAATTATGATTTTAATGCGTTTGACCTGTCATTCAAGCACCTGGAATAGGAATCAAATAACTGTTGTGTTTGCCCTGATTTTCTGATTACCTTTGCATCATGGATAAAATTTTTCGTCCCAACCCTAATTCTTTCAAAAATACTTTCTGTGTATTTGATGAAATTTCTATTGATGCTATAAATGGATTGAAAATTCAGTATGACAGCAAATCGGGCAGTAAATATTATTATACTAAAACGGGAATGTATCGGTTGTCCAATCATTGGGGACGATTAGCTAATAGCAAATGGCGATTAGAACCTTTAGAACCAGAAACAATTTCTAAAATTAAATTGGGTTATGCTTCTTGGGATCGTTTTTATCCAGATAATGCTATAGAAGAACTCTATTATTTAGAAGCAAATTATCTAAAGAAAAGAGTCAATTACCAACACAGAAATAATCCAAAGTATGATAAAAAAGCGATCTTGAGAACCAGTTTTGAAACCACTAAACGCATCAAGCAGATCCGAAATTTATTCAATCTGACTTCGTGGGCGAACTATTTTGATTGCGACGATATTGATCTTTTGAGAGAGAAAATTATCAATCAATTAATTTTTACCACTAAAACGTTAGAGGAAATAAAAAAAGAATTTATTTGATGCCAGCCACGGAATCATCTGAAAAATATTGATTTTTCGCCTTTTAAGTAATAACCATGGTATAATGTCGTGTTTTAAAATCAGGATAAAATTATGTAACAATCTGATTTAAAGTCGTTTTACTTAAAGTTAATTCTTTTGACTTTACGACTTTTAAACTTTCGACTTACTTAATAGACTGCTTCGTGTTTTTAATCACATAAAGAAATCAATAATAAATCATTAGTAGTGATAGGTTTAGACAGGTATCCCAGAATATTTTTATATGATTTAGATTTGTTTTTATCTTCAACTGCAATGGAGGAACTCACGATATACACAATGATTTGTTTATCAAATAAAGGTTTTATAAGTCCCATTTCTTCCATAAATTCCCAGCCGTCCATTATTGGCATATTAATATCCAATAAAATGATATCCGGAAGTGCAGCATTATTTTCTACAGCAATATGAAGATGGTCAATTGCTTCTTTTCCATTTTTGAATGATGAAACCCTCGAAAATATTTCGGACCTTTGAATTATTTTATTTACGATAATTTGGTAAATGGCATCATCATCGACTATCCAGATTGCTTTTTTTGTCATTGAATATAGATTTTAAATGTTGTTCCAATATCGGGTTCACTTTCCACGGTGATATTTCCTCCCATAGCATCAATTTTATTTTTAGTAATAAACAATCCAATTCCTTTTGAATCAGAATTAGGGGTAAAGGTCTTGTACATTCCAAAAATTTTATCGGCATTTTTAACCAGATCAATCCCAATGCCGTTATCCGAAATTTGAAGGACTTTCATCTCGTTTTCTATAACCAAAGTAATTTTTATGATGGGTTTTCGCGAGGGATGTCTGTAACGAATAGAATTTGAAATAATATTATAAAGTATACTTTCCAGATAAGCCGGATTATAATTTATCATTATTTGATCTGAAATGGCTGAAATAATAGTGACTTCATGGGCCATAATTTGTTCCGAAAGTACATTTTGTGTTATCTGAATGTACTGTTTTAGGTTCAAAGGTTCGGATACTAAACCAATATTTGTGCTTATATTTACGACTTCATTCAGGTGTAACATGGTTTCGTTCAGCGAACTAGAGACTGTTTTTAAAAGTTCCATCATTTCTGCTCTTTCTTCTTCGGATTCTGAGGAGGTGATTAATCCTATAATTGAAGTAATATTGCTAGTATGTGATCTTAAGTTATGAGAAACGATATAAGAAAAATTCAGCAATCTTTTATTTTGTTCCGTAACAAGAGTAAAGGATGATTTTAACTCTTTTTCAGCTTCTTTTGTTTTAGTAATATCAATCATAATGCCTTGTAATCTTGCTACTTTACCATTTTCAATGACAACATTTGCGATGTCACGCAGCCAAACTACATCCCCATTTTTGGCAACCATCCGATACTCAAAATCAAGGTCTGCCTTGTCATTTATTTGTATAGTACAATAATTCTGAACCCATTCACTATCTTCTAAATAGAGATGGTCACTCCAAAAAGTAGGGCTTTTAAGCCATTCTTCAGGGGTATAACCTAATATGTTTTCAACTTTCTGACTAATGAATTTAAAAGTAAGATCAGTAACACCGCATTCCCAAACAATTCCGTCAATGGTATTGATCAGCGATTTAATTCTTTGTTGGGAATCTATAATTATTTTTTCAGAGTATTTACGATCAGTAATGTCTTGTGTGGAAACAATGATTCGTTCAAATGTTTTTTCATAACCACGAATAACATTCCATCTTAAGTTAATGTCCCGTAATTTGCCTTCTGAATCTTTTATTACGGTTTCAATAATAAATTGTTTGTTATATTGAGTGATTGAGACCAAATTTTTTATGAAATCTTCTCTGGACTTCATATTAAACAATTCTCCTTTAATACTTATTAATTCCTCTAATGAGGAAACCTTATAAAGCAACAAGTTAGCTTTGTTAACATTGATAATTTTAATTAAAGAATGACATTTGTCAACAACTGCGGGATTATTGTTGAAATATTCTGTTACCTTTTCTTTGTTTTCCCCAAACAAATTTAATTCCTCCAGATATTTTTTAACATCTAAAAAATCCTCTTCTCTAAGAGGTAATGGAGAGTCCAGAAAAAGGCTTTTGAACCGGTCTTCACTTTTTTTGATTAATTGCTCCGCTTCTTTTTTTATTGAAATATCCTCTATAATAGCGATATTAGTGGATGCTTTTTTATTTTTTTTATAGAGTGCTGATACCGTAAGATTGACCCAAAGAATAGTACCAGTTTTTGTAAAATACCGTTTTTCCACTGAATACTCAGTAATTTCACCATTCCGGAGTTTTTCAAGTTTTATTAAATCTTGTTCTAAATCATCGGGGTGCGTTACTGATTGGAAATTTAAGTGTTTCATTTCCTTTTCAGAATATCCTAATAATTGGCAATATTGGTTATTGATTTCAATAAAATTACCGGTTAAGGAATTTATGTGCGCTATTCCTACAGGTGCCTGATCAAATATGGCTTCAAATTTTATTTCAGAATTCAATAATTTTATGGCCTGAGTATTTACAAGAGACTGCAATTCTTTTGGTATTTTCAGTACTATAAATAGTAAAACACCAAAAAGCGCAGCAAAAAATACACCAATAATTCCAGGAATTAAAATTTGAGGATAGAGGTAATTCTCGTGTTTTGATATCAGATATAATTTCCAGTTGCCATCCGGAATAGAAGTTGAAATAGTATAATTTTTTGAAAATTCAGTTCTAATGGGCAAATAGAAAATTTCTTTTTCATTATCAAATTTTGAAAACTGGAAGTAATATTTAGAATCATCAATATCTGTTATCCCTGAAGTTTCTAAAAAAGTTTCTAATGTAATGATAATGGCTGAAAATCCCCAAAATTTATTGTTTTCAAATACTGGAAACCGTCCTATAATTCCCATTCCGCCTTGTTTTAATTTCAAAGGCCCGTCAAAATACATTTTTCGGGTTTTTATAGATTTTAAAGATTCCTTTTTTTGATGTGGTGCTGTTAAAACATTTAATTCTAAGGATGCTTCATTGCCTTTTAAAGGATAGATGTACTTAATTATTCCATTAGGAATCAGCAGAATTGCACTGATGTCGGTATTTGTTTCAATCAGTTTTTTACTTACGGAATCAAAATTTTCAGGAACACCTTTGTCATTGATGGTCAGTGCTAATGTTAACGTTGAAGTGTAACAGTTTTTAAGCGATTGATGAATGTTTTGACGAACAAAATGAAGAATAGTATTCATTTCGCGTTGTTCATCTTCTTTTATTAGTTGGTATTGCTGCCAAACGATGAAACCAGTGAGACAACTTAAAATGAGAAATGTCATGAAGCCCATTGTCCTGGGCTTGTCTATAAACCATCGGATGAATTTATTATGTTTTTTTTTAGACATTATGTAGTATTTTTAGTAGGTTTTTGGGGCAATATCATTAAAAAAATAAATATATAAAAATAAAGATTAAAGTATATTTTTTTTTTGGATTTAGTTGCAGTATCAATTTTTGTGTTTTATATATTTTTTAGTGTATTTACAGTATTTGCCTCATAATCTTTGATGTCAAAAAAAATGATTTTCGCAAAAAAAAAGTACACTACGGAGAAGATATTTCAAAGCCCATTTGAAAATTTAAAGCGTAAAGTAGCCTGTTGACAATTAAAAGAAGCACTATCAAACTAAAAACAATTTTAATTTCAATAATTAAACCGAACTTTGCAGTAGTTTTTGAATCGAAAAATTGATTCAACATTTGATAATTTAGAGCGCAAGAGCATGAGTAGAAATAACGAAAAAAATATTAAAAAACACAACGATAAGTTGCACAAAGCGCAGGATAAATTAAAACAAGCTGAAATGCTGCGCAAGGAAAAACTAAAGCAAATCACTAAAAAATTTAATGAAGATAAGGCTTCAGAAAAATAATGTAACTACATCATGGAAAAAAATAAATTTAGCGAAGTAAAAAGTGGCGTTCAGCAAATAATAGATTTTATTGCTAAAAAAAATGCCCGGGAAGCCAATACTAAATTAGCAGAAGTTAGCGAGCAATTAGATGAACTCCTGGATTTTGCCGAAGAGGATGAAGACCTAATGGAGATAAGCCGCTATCAAGTCTTGTTGAACCAGTTGCATCAAAAAATAGTAGGGTTAAATGGACAGGCAACCGAATCCATTTAGACGAATTTTATCAAAGAATGATCAAAAATAAATGTTATTGCGGTTTTGATAAAAATTTCCAGGATTGTTGTGAACCCATTATTAATGGAGTAAAAAAAGCGACTACTGCGGAGTCTTTAATGCGTTCCAGATATTCAGCTTATGCAACGCATCAAGTAGATTATTTGTTAGCCACGACCCATATTACGGTGAGAAAGCAGCATTCAAAATCTGAAATTCTAAATTGGGCCACCTCAAATAAATGGCAGCAATTGGAAATTATAGAATCCACAGAGAACACGGTAGAATTCAAAGCTCATTTTTTAGACACCAAACTTCATAAACAAATTCATCATGAATTTTCTACTTTCAAACTTGAAAATGGATGTTGGTTTTATGTGGACGGACAATTTTTTTAGGTAGCTTTTTTTGGATTTTATCGTTTTTAACTAAAAATTAATAAATGTTTGTATAGCATACATTTTTTATTGGTGTAATTTTATTGGCTATGAAAAATGACACTAAAAAAGGTTTTTATTTCAAGCAATACGAAGCCCCCTTTCAGTCTCCGTTTGATAAGCTCTTTGGTATTTTCAAAGAATTAATTACACATACTTCAGGAGATTTTGATGAAGCAATCGACTGGTTACGGGAATTGGACAAAGAATATAAACTCACTGATGAACACTACAGTATTGATGATTTTATTGAAGATTTAAAGAAAAAAGGATACATCCGCGATGAACTTAAAGAGGATGGAACTGCTGGAATTGGTATTACTGCCAAGACGGAGCGCGCAATCCGGCAACAAGCCTTGGACAATATTTTTGGTAATCTGAAACGCTCCGGAAGTGGCAATCACAAGACTAAACATTCCGGAAACGGTGACGAACATACCGGGGAATTTCGGGAATTTCATTTTGGTGACGGACTCGAACGAATTTCCTTGACCGAAAGTTTACGCAATGCCCAAATCAATAACGGAGTAGCAGATTTTATGTTGACCGAAAATGATTTAGTTGTCGAAGAAACGCAATATAAATCACAGATGAGTACTGTTTTGATGATCGACATCAGCCACAGTATGATTTTGTACGGTGAAGATAGAATTACTCCCGCCAAGAAAGTAGCAATGGCTCTTGCTGAATTGATTACGACACGTTATCCAAAAGATACTTTAGATATTCTGGTTTTTGGAAACGACGCTTGGACCATTGCAATTCGGGATCTACCGTATTTAAAAGTGGGTCCTTACCACACCAATACAGTTGCCGGTTTACAACTAGCCATGGATATTCTGCGCAGGAAACGAAACACCAACAAGCAAATTTTCATGATTACCGATGGGAAGCCAAGTTGTGTCCGCGAAAAAGACGGTTCCTATTATATGAACAGTAACGGACTCGACGAATATATTGTGGATAAATGCTACAATCAGGCGCAGCAAGCCCGAAAACTACACATTCCAATCACCACATTTATGATTGCGAATGATCCGTATTTGCAAAAATTCGTCAATAAATTCACCGAATCAAATCAAGGAAAAGCATTTTATACCGGATTAAAAGGACTGGGTGAAATGATTTTTGAGGATTATGAAACCAATCGTAAAAAGAGAATAAAATAGTAATTAGTCACAGTCTCAGTTGTCAGTTCGAGCACAGTCGAGAACAAATTGACAGTTAACAATAATAACAATTTTAAAAGCAATATGAAAATAGAAAATATAAAAACTCTCGGAGAATTAAAAAAATCAGGTTACAAAAGTATAAACATCAAAGATGAGTTGCGTACGAACTTAAGAAATAAAATTAAATCAGGACAACCAACTTTTGAAGGTGTTCACGGTTTTGAAGATACCGTAATTCCGGAACTAGAACGTGCTATTTTGTCGCGTCACAACATCAATTTATTAGGGCTTCGTGGTCAAGCCAAAACCCGATTGGCGCGCAAAATGATCGAATTGTTGGACGAATACATTCCGTTTGTGACAGGTTCCGAGATTAATGACGATCCGTTGCAGCCCATTTCTCGTTTTGCCAAAGATATTATTGAAACTAAAGGCGATGCAACTCCCATTTCCTGGCTACACCGAAGCGACCGTTTTTTCGAAAAATTAGCTACGCCGGATGTAACCGTTGCAGATTTGATTGGAGATGTCGATCCAATTAAAGCAGCAAATTTAAAACTGTCCTATGCGGATGATCGTGTGATCCATTTTGGGATGATTCCAAGAGCGAATCGTTGTATATTCGTTATCAACGAATTACCGGATTTACAGGCGAGAATCCAAGTAGCACTATTTAATATTTTGCAGGAAGGCGATATCCAGATTCGTGGATTCAAATTGAGAATGCCCCTTGATCTGCAATTTGTATTTACAGCAAATCCAGAAGATTACACGAATCGTGGGAGTATTGTAACCCCATTAAAAGACAGGATAGGTTCTCAAATCCTGACACATTACCCGGAAACCATTAAAATTGCCAGAACCATTACAGAGCAGGAAGCAAAGCTGGACGCCACACAAAATAATATGGTTTACGTGCCTTCGTTAGCGAGAGATTTATTAGAACAAATCAGTTTTGAAGCAAGAGAAAGCGAATATATTGATAACAAAAGTGGGGTGAGTGCCAGATTGAGTATTACCGCTTTTGAGAACTTATTAAGTACTGCAGAAAGAAGGGCTTTGAAATCCGGAGTAGATAAAACAACGTTGCGATTGTCTGATTTTATGGGAATTATTCCTGCTATTACCGGAAAAGTCGAATTGGTTTACGAAGGAGAGCAGGAGGGAGCTGCCGCCGTAGCACAACATTTATTGGGCGATGCGATCCATACTTTTTTCCCTGCATATTTTCCAAAAATCGAAAAATTAGAGAAAGAAGGTGTCAAAAATGCCTACACGGATATCATCGAATGGTTTTTTGCCGAAAGTGGTTTCGAATTATCAGACGATTGTTCTGATGAAGAATACGAAAGAATATTAGGAAGTATTGTTCCTCTTGAAATTTTAATCAAAAAACACCAACCGCAACTGGAAAAAGAAGATAAATTTTTCATGAAGGAATTTATTCTTTGGGGATTGGTTGAATATAAAAAACTAAGCAAAGACCGTTTTTCTAAAGGGTATCAGTTCAAGGATATTTACGGAAGCTTTATTAGTAAATTGTAAATAACATACGTTTTTTACACTATAAGTCATTTAAGGAATCACTATTGTGTAGTTCCTTAAATGACTTTTTGTTTAAAAAATGATCTATTTTTGGCGTTTTTTCTAGAGAATAAAGTAAGTGTCCCATTTATTTATTTCTTTATCGGCGTTACTGATTTTTATTAGTCTACCTTGCCTCATTGACCGTCTAAGCAGTCAAAAAGAAAGACATGGAAAATAGCTTTGAAGCCTTGATTGCTACTTATATTGAAAATAAGGTAGGCATATCCGAACATTTTTTGAGTACCGATTTAGCTAATAATCTAAAACAAAATTTGATTGTTTTAAACCAAAATAGTCTGTTGACGGAAGCAGGAATTGGTAACGCAGAAAAGGTTTCTTATGATGGTGCAATACGAAGCGATTCCATTTATTGGTTGGATAAAAAACACAACAACGCATTCGAAAATGAGTTTTTTGCTCAAATAGAAGCTTTTATTATTTATTTGAATGAAAGTTGTTATGCTGGAATAACGGGATATGAATTTCATTATTCGTTGTATGAATCGGGCGATTTTTATCTCAAACATTTGGATCAATTCAAGAATAATCCCAGCCGAAAATACTCTATGATCAGTTATCTGAACAGTAATTGGCAAGAAAGTGACGGTGGTGAGTTGCTGATTCATCAAGCTAATAACAATCAAAAAATAGCCCCAACTCAAGGTAAAACAGTTTTCTTTAAGAGTGACGAATTAGTTCATGAAGTTTTGGTCACCCAAAATACCAGAATGAGTATTACGGGATGGTTGAAGAGTGATTAATATTTCTAAAAAAAAAAATACTCAGTTTCCCTTTATCCGCGTAACTATTTTTTGAAGTAATCGCTTTCCGTCCCTTTTGTTTTTAGGAACTTCAACCGCTTTTAGTTCCGTTTTGCTTGCAATAAATTGATAGCTGAAAGCAAATTGAGGGTTTTTTGAATCGTCATTTAACAGTCCAAAGCGCAAATCATTGAAATATAAAGATTGATTTTTTTTAGAAATAATATACCAGCCTTCGCTCGCTTTTTTTAGTTTTTCAAAATCTGAATTTCCTTTTAGCTGCGATTCTAGAAATTTATTTTTGCTATAAGCAGTAAATAAAATGGGTTGCGTGTCAAAAAGAGAGTAGTCGCCTAATGCGTAATTGTTTGCTGTGGCTACGTTAGCATTCCACAAAATGAGGTTGAAAGCGGTGGGTTTTACGATGATTTCAGAATACTGAATTTTTTGTTTTGTTAATGCTTTTTCAAATTGGTTCAAGGCATATACTTTTATAAAACAGGACAAAAGGAGATACGCACTACTGATGGATAATCCTCTAATTATATATTTTTTGCGAAGTACTGCGTTTTTTGTTTTCCAAGTCACAATCAATGTAATAATTAGTGGAATGGTGTACAACGGGTCAATTACAAAAATGGTTTTTAACGCAAATCTATAGTCTAAAGGCCATAAAATTTGTGTACCCCAAGAAGTGAACATGTCCAATAACACATGGGTAAACAAACACCAAAACGCCATACGAGTTGCCTGAAAAAAGTTGATTTTATCTCTTTCTATTTTTGAAATAATCCAACCCAAAACAGGCGATAAAAATAGAAAAAGAAAAAGAGAATGACTGATGCCACGGTGAATCAGGATGGCATCTACAGGATTTAAAAACAATCCCACTACAATATCTAAATCGGGAATTGTGCCCAGAATTGAACCATATAAAATTGTTTTATTTTTGAGCTTTTTGCCTGCGCATACTTCGGCAATGGCAATTCCTAAAGCAACTTGAGTAAAAGAATCCATTCTGTAAAAGTAGCTGAAATCAATAGATATCTTGATGACCAGTAGTAAATTTTTGGTGTGAATTACACTTTTTTTTATTGTACTTGAAAAAGTATCTTAAAATAAAACTATACTGATCAGTAGAGATTTTAAAATAAATATGTGCTATCTTGTCCCATAATAAATAAACCAAGCTATGTATAAAATTCATACTATTGATTTACACTTTCAATCCGAAAAACATTCTATTGGTGCTTTTTTAATTGAAACCGAAAAAGGTCCGATACTTATCGAAACCGGACCGGAATCTACTTGGGAGTATCTTGAAAAAGGAATCCAGAAGATAGGGTATGAGATCAAAGATATTCAGCATGTATTCCTGACGCACATTCATTTTGACCATGCCGGAGCAGCATGGAAATTGGCACAAAATGGCGCTAAAATATACGTACACCCCATTGGAATTCCACATTTAGCTAATCCAGAAAAATTATGGAATTCGGCCAAAATGATCTATACCGATAAGATGGAGCTTCTTTGGGGGAAAATGGAATCTATCCCAGAGCAACAATTGATTGGGGTTACGGACGGTGATGTTGTAGACTTGGGAGATATTCAAATAAAAGTATGGTATACACCGGGTCATGCCGTGCATCATAATTCGTATCAAATTGAGGATGTGATATTTACTGGGGATGTGGCCGGAGTAAAAATAGGAGATGGTCCCGTTGTTCCTCCTTGTCCTCCCCCGGATATTAATATTGAATTATGGAAACAATCCCTTAGAAAATTAAAAGATTTAAAGCCCAGAGCCTTGTATTTAACACATTTTGATTTTCAAAAAAATCCGGATGAATTACTATCAGGATTAGAAATAGTTCTGGATGATTGGGCTAGTTTTATCAAACCTTTTTATGACAATCAAACTCCGCCAGAAAGTATAGTTCCTCAATTTATGGAATACACCCGAAAGCAGTTTTTGGACAAAGGACTCGATGCGGAAGAAATTCAAACCTATGAGTTTGCTAATCCAAGCTGGATGTCTGTAAATGGTTTATTGCGGTATTGGAAACTCAAAGAACAAGGAAGGATTTAAGATTGCCATAATTTGATGGCTAAATTCTCCTTTTGTACTACTGAAACCGGATGCGTACTATTCTTGTTCTGGAAATATTACTTTCAATACTTTCATAAAAGAGCAAAAGGAAAGACAATAAATGGTAGTTTTACCCTCTAAAAATTCGCTATGCTATTTCTTGTTTTAAGTATTATTTGCAGTGTCACTGTGGGAGTGTTGTTTAAAATGGTTCGCGGATATGAAGTCAGTCCTATTCAAATTGTTGCTTGGAATTATGTATTTGCGCTTATTCTTTGTTATTTTTTCTTCAGTCCGGATCTTACCAATATTGGCACTTTAGCACCTTGGGGAATTTATGTTTCTCTTGGGGTTTTGTTGCCAGCAATCTTCCTTTTTTTGGCGGCTTCAATCAAACAAGTAGGGATTGTAAAAACGGATGCTGCTCAAAGGCTATCTTTGTTTATTCCTATTTTAGCGGCTTGGCTACTCTTCAAAGAGGATTTTACTATCCTAAAAATAGCGGCGCTTTTGGCAGCATTTCCAGCGCTGTTGCTAATCCTTGCTAAACCTTCTGAAAACACAAAAAATAAATGGATCTATCCTGCGGTGGTGCTATTAGGATTTGGAATTATAGACATCCTTTTCAAGCAAATTGCCCTTCACACCACTTTACCATATACAACGTCATTATTTGTAGTTTTTGGAATTGCGTTGTTTATTATGATTGGCGCTGTTATTTATAACGTGATGATAACTAAAGTCTCATTAAACTTCAAAAATATTATTTTTGGTGGTATGGTAGGTATTTTCAACTTTGGAAACATACTCTTCTATCTAAAAGCGCATAAGGCTTTCGCTGAAAATCCTTCAACGGTTTTTGCCGGTATGAACATGGGTGTAATAGTAATGGGAAGTCTTGTTGGGATTTTTATTTTTAAGGAAAAACTAACTAAAATGAATTTTGCTGGACTTTTTCTGGCTTTAATAGCGATTGTTTTAATCGTAATCTCGCAGATCATTTAAAGAATAAGTTGCAATTAAAAGAGTTTTCATATACAATTTTTGGTTTTTTTGATTGCATTTAAAGCAAAAGTATCCGATCTAAAAGCGGATCTACAGTCGAATCAAAATTCCGTAAAACAAGGTTGCATAAAAAAGTGATATTTTTTGCATTTAATTTTACAGAATCATTGTTTTTTTTATAATTTACCGTATACAATAAATTATTGGTCCGAAACTGGTGTAATGGAATAGAAAATTAAGCACTAAATATTCAAATATATGTTGTTTTATATAATTGCAAGTTTAATGCGATTTTCAAGGTTGGTTCAGTTTATTTAACAATTTCAAAAATAAATAAATAAATAACAAGATAAATGATTAAAGGAAAAAAAGCAAAATGGATTAGGAAGTCTCACCGATATTTAGGGATATTTTTGGGTCTTCAATTCTTAATGTGGACTATTAGTGGACTATATTTTAGTTGGTCAAACATTGATGACATTCATGGAATGCAATTTCATAAAAAAGGAATTGTTGCTGAGTCGTTTTCAGGTTTAATTAGTCCTTCACTTCTTCATCCTTCGATAGCAATTCAATCTATCGAATTAAGGAAAATAAATAATCAACCTTTTTATTGGGTGAATGAGAAGATGCTTTATAATGCGAAAACTGGAAAATTAAAAAATGGGATCTCTAAAAAAGAAGCATTGTCAATTGCAGATAAATACATTATATCGGGTTTAAAAGTAAAAGAAATACAACTCATTAAAGAAGTAGGGAAACACCATGAATATAGAGAGCATTTACTACCTGCCTACGTTATTTCATACCAAGAACCGGATAATTTAAAAGTTTATATTTCAGTCAATGACGGAGGTTTTCAGACGATTAGACATAGAAATTGGCGATGGTTTGACTTTTTATGGATGACCCATACCATGGATTATGAAGGTCGAGATAATATGAATAATATTGTTTTGCGACTATTTTCATTGTTAGGGTTAATAACTGTTTTAAGTGGTTTTTTACTTTGGTATATCTCTTCGCCTACCGTTAGAATAATCTGGAAGAAAATAAAAAAATAATTTAACATAATAAAACAAACCATAAAATCAATTTAAAATCAAAAACTATGAGAAAAATAATTCTAATACATTTCTTTATTTTACAAGCATTAGTAATTTCGGCACAAGAAAAAGTTCAAATAAAACTAACTTCGGCAAGTCCATCTGCATCATTTGAACAAGAATTGGGTAGCACAATGATTAAAGTTTCTTACAGCAGACCACTAGCAAGAGGCAGAAAAATATTTGGTAAATTAGTGCCTTTTGAAAAACTTTGGCGAACTGGCGCTAGTGATTGCACTTTAATAACTACTAACGAAGATATTGTATTTGGAAATACTACTTTAAAAATGGGTAGCTACTCAATATTCACAATACCTTCTAAAAAGGAGTGGACAATAATTGTAAATGCAGATACAACATTACACGGCGAAACTGGATATGATGCCAAAAAAGATGTTTTTCGTTTAACAGTTCCTGTAGAAAGCATATCTAATTTCTATGAAACATTTACAATCGAAATAAATGATATTAACAGCAAAGGAGAGGGGTTTCTAAAAATAATATGGGAAAATTCGATGATTAAAATTCCATTAAAAAGTAAAGCAGATGAAACTATTTTAACAGTAATAGATAAAAACATCATTAAAGAAAAAACCCTTGATGCTAATTTATTATTTCAAGCAGCAAACTATTATTACAGTACAAACAGAGATTACAAACAAGCAGTGGCTTGGCTTTTAGAAGCCGCGAAATTGGATCCAGATAATTTTTATTATCCTAATTTGAGACAAAAATTAGCAACGGAATTAAAAGACTATCCAAGTGCAATTGAAGCAGGTAAAAAAGCTTTATCTATAGCAGAATTTAAAAAAATGAAAAGTGTAGAATCACTCAAAAAACAAATTTTAGAGATGGAGTTACTATTGAACAAATAAATTAATTTTAAATCAAAAATTATGAAAATGAAACACACAACAGAAGAGCATACACAAGAATCAAGTTTAACTATGTGCAAAAAATTGACGATTATGATAGTGGTGTCATTTATAGCTATGTACATACTAATGTATTCAATGGTAGATATTTTATCTATATTTATAAGGGGTTAGAAGGGTAGAGGTGTACAAAAGGAGTACTGATTTTGATCAAGTAACTATCTTTAGTGTTAGTAAAAACAATTTGTATTTTTTATTCATTCAAAAACTGCTGAGTTCTATACTTTGTTTTTATGATAAAAAACGTTCTTTCTGTGATGGAAAAAATATTGAAATGAATCGCTTAGCTTTTGACAACTTTTCTTCAATTTTGTTATATACAAAGCTAAGTTGCTTTTCATTCAAGTCTAACACTGATACAAATTTATCATTTATATTTTAGTTAATTTTACCGCCTTAACAGTAATTCGTCCTTTTGTTTCTTTAATTAGATGCTATGTCACGTCCTAATAATGATTTTACTGCTATAACAGTAAAATAATAAATTTTTTAATGATTTAAGCCGTGCGTGTTATTAAATTGTATATTTTTACCGCTAAAACAGTATATAATGAATGATTTTGATTTAGGTGCTTTAATTAAAGACCATCGAAAAAAAGCAGGACTTACACAGCTTGAACTAGCCGACTTAGCTGGAGTAGGCAAGACCACTGTTTTTGATATTGAAAAAAATAAAGAGACAGTTCGTTTGAATAATCTTTTTGCAGTACTCCGAGTGCTAAATATTAAAGTAGAATTCAAAAGTCCTTTAAATAAATAATTATGAGAAGAGCAATTGTATTTGCACACGGAAAAAGAGCTGGAATTTTAACGGAAATTGCTGCTAACGACTATCATTTTGAGTACGATGAAAATTATGATGGCGAAGCGGTTTCATTGACTATGCCTACAACTCAGAAAAAATATAGCTATACATTTTTTCCACCGTTTTTTGAAGGGCTATTACCTGAAGGTGTAATGTTAGAGGGATTACTACGTATTGTCAAAATTGACAAAAAAGATTACTTCTCTCAACTGATAGCAACGGGAAATGATTTAGTGGGAGCAGTAACGGTTAAATTGATGGAAGATGAATAGATGTCCTATTACGTATGACTTGTGTGGTACAGATAAGTACAGTGAAAAAGGATTACGCATGATAGCTCCTAAGCTGGCTTATTTAAATGATTTACCTTATACAGCTGTTGAACTTCGTCAGGAAGCCGCAAATAGAGCTAAAAAGCTATCCATTCAGGGAGTGCAACCAAAGCTTAGTGCGGCTATTTCAATAGTGGATCAAGAATTTAAAATTGTGGACCAATTTGGAACGTACATTATTAAGCCACAAAATGATTTATTTCCACAATTACCGGAAAATGAAGATGTAACTATGCGAATGGCGAAAGTGTTTGGTTTAGAAGTGCCATTTCACGGGATGCTATATGGCAAAGATGGTAGTTTGTCTTATTTCATTAAACGTTTTGACCGCTACGGTAAAGGAAATAAGTTCGCAACAGAAGATTTTGCTCAATTGACTGGGAATACAAGAGACACAAAGTATCGTTTTACGATGGAAAAATTGATTCCTGTACTTGATGAATATTGTTCATTTCCCGCAATTGAAAAAGCTGATTTTTTTAAAAGAATTCTTTTTTGCTATCTGACCGGAAATGAAGACATGCATTTGAAAAATTTTTCGCTAATTACCAAAAATGGAAAAACAACACTGACACCTATTTATGATTTTCTAAATTCTACAATAGCGATTAAAAATCCTGACGAAGAAATTGCTCTAACTTTGAAAGGAAAAAAAAGTAATTTAAGAGCAACTGATTTTATAGATTACTACGGCAAGGAAAGATTACAACTCAACGAAAAAATTATAGCAAGTATTCTCGAACAAATGAAAAAAGCAACTCCTGAATGGAAGGAGCTGCTTGAAATTTCTTTTCTTACTGATAGAATGAAAGAGAAGTATTTGGAGTTGTTGGAAAGTAGGGTAGGGATGTTTTAGTAATCTCCGCAAAAATGCGGTGAATAAGCAACTTATTCACCGCATTCATTAAATTTGATTAACAGGTAGTTTTTGAAGTGTAACAAATGTATGAATTAAACTTAATAGAAGAAAACTAAAACACTGCTAAATCAATGGGAGTCAACTAATAGAAAGTAAAGTTAAAGAAAGTGCTTTTATTTCCCGATGCAGAAATTAGCAAAAATATTCCCTAACAATTCGTCATTAGTTACTTGTCCCGTAATCATTCCAAATTGGTACAAAGCTTCCTTAATATCTAATGCCATCAAATCGGAGGACAAGTTCGTTTCAAGACCAAATTTTACTTTTTGTATTTCATCTAACGCTTTTAATAAGGAATCGTAATGTCTGGTATTCGTTACAATTGTTTCATTATTTCGTAATGCTCCGGTATTGACAAATGAAAGTAATTGATTTTTTAAATCCTCAACGCCTAGTTTCTCTTTTGCAGAAATCAGTAAGATTTCAGGAATTTCTGATTTCAAATTTCCTATTTCACTTTCTTCTAATTTATCGGCTTTGTTACCAATAATTACAAGAGGTTTCAACGGAAACTGGTTTTTAATTTTTTCCAGTTCCACTTTTAACTTTAAACCAGAAACTTTAAACTCGGAACTGTCAAATAGAAAAACGACAACTTGCGCTTGTTCAATTTTTTCAAAAGTCTTACGAATCCCGATGCTTTCTACCACATCTTCCGTTTCCCGAATTCCAGCCGTATCAATGAATCGAAAACCAATGCCGCCAATCACTAACTCATCTTCAATGGTATCACGTGTCGTTCCCGCAATTTCCGAAACAATGGCGCGCTCTTCATTCAATAAAGCATTCAAAAGTGTCGATTTACCTACATTGGGTTCGCCCACAATAGCTACAGGAATTCCGTTTTTAATCACATTTCCTACGGCAAATGAATCGATTAATCGTTTTAGGACAAATTCGATTCGGTTCAGTAATTCATGAAATTGGGTTCGGTCAGCAAATTCTACATCTTCTTCGGCAAAGTCCAATTCGAGTTCGATTAGTGATGCAAAATTCAAGAGTTCTTCTCTTAATTTTGCTATTTCATTAGAGAAACCGCCACGCATTTGCTGCATTGCAATTTGGTGTGAAGCTTCATTATCTGATGAAATTAAATCGGCAACAGCTTCTGCTTGGGACAAATCCAGTTTTCCGTTTAGAAATGCTCTCAACGTAAATTCGCCAGGATCTGCCATTCGACAGCCTTTTCGAAGCAATAATTGAATAATTTGTTGTTGTATATAAGTAGAACCGTGACAGGAAATTTCGATCGTGTTTTCGCCAGTATAGGAATTTGGTCCTTTAAAAATGGAGACCAGGACTTCATCCAAAGTTTTGGAACCATCCATTATATGCCCTAAATGTAACGTATGCGTTTTTTGGGTTGTTAATTCTTTGTTTTTGATGGATTTAAAAACAGAATTTCCAATAGCAATGGCATCTTGTCCGGAAATCCGAATTACGGCTATAGCACCCGCTCCCGAAGGAGTTGCCAGTGCCACTATGGAATCGTGAGGTATCATATTTAAAGTCAATTTGGTGTAAAAGTAAGTAAATTTGACATGGCTACAAGTCTCTTGTACTAAACCATTAAGGTTATTTTTTGTTAAAAATTAGCCAAAGTGATAATTATCATACTATTTTGTTTTTTGTTTTGTAAATTTATATAAATAATTAATTTGCAATAAATTAACTATAGTATGAAGAAAATCTTATTTCCTACCGACTTTTCGGAAGTGTCTAAAAATGCGTTTATCTATGCATTAAGATTGGCAGAATCTATTAATGCTGAAATAGTTACAATGCATGTGTACCAATTTTCACAAGCCAATTATGTTAATGTTTCTAAGTATTTACATGAAATTTATGAGGTTACAGAACTCAGTAATTTTGAAAATTATAAAGATGAAGTGCCACTTTTAAGAAAAATTGCGGAAGCAAATAATTTAGGTCATATCAAAATAAGCCATGTTTTGATTTTGGGAAATTTGGTTCCCGAAATTAAAAAAATAACCGAGAATGAAAATTTTGATTTCGTAGTTATGGGTACTAAAGGCGCCACTGGTATAAAGGAAACTTTTTTCGGTACGATAGCCACAAAAGTAATGAATGATGTCAAAGCATTAGTTTTGGCAATACCGGAGCATTGTACATATCATCCTATTGAAAAAATACTGTTCATTACGCAATATAAATTGGAGGACACAGGGTCTTTTGTAAGAGTTCTGTCTTTGTCCAAAATATTTCAAGCACATATTGATTGCCTGCGTGTCGAGTCTCCGCATCATGAAGTTAAAGAGGACAGTAGAGAAGATTGGAAGGTATTAGTAGAAAATAATGGAGTTGCATTTCACTCCATTAAAGGAGAAGATGTAGAAGGAATTATTTTAAATTTTATCGATTTGCATAAAATTAATTTGATTGCAATGCATGTGTATCACAGAAATTTCTTTGAGAAACTTTTCGAAATTAGTCTTTCAAAAAAATTAGCATTTCATATCAATGTACCCATTCTTGCTATTCATGAATAAAAATATTCTGATTTGACTACGTAAAGACACCAATATTTTATTTTAGTAAATCAATTATTTTAATAAAAGATAAAATGAAAAAAATTCTATTTCCAACCGACTTTTCTGAAGTGGCTACTAATGCTTTTGTACATGCTTTAGAATTTGCAAAAATAGTTCAGGGCGAACTCGTTTTATTGCACACCTTTGAATTGCCCATTTATGACAATCAGTTTTTTCCCGAAAATTACGCCGTCATTTATGATTCCTTGGCCTTAGCTCAATTTGATATGTTTAAAGATGAAATCCCAAAATTGCGCGCCATAGCCGATGAGCGGCATTTGGACAAAATAAAAATGTCTCATAGGCTCATGGATGGGAATTTGCTTTATAATATTAAAAAATCAATTAAAGAAGATAAAATAGATTTTGTGATCATGGGTACTTCAGGAGCTACAGGATGGGAAGCTTTTTTTATGGGTACCAATACAAGTGCTGTTATTTCTGGAATAGATATTCCTATGTTGTGTGTTCCGTTAGAAGCAAAATTCAAAAAAACAGAAATTATTGGATTTACAACCCGTTTTAGAACTAAAGATAAAAAAGCATTGAAAATGGTGTTAGATATCGCTAAAAAAACGAAAGCTAAAGTAAAATGCTTGTATGTAAAAACTAGTGATTCCGATGTTTCAAATGATACAGTAACTGCTTGGGAGGAAGAATTTATTAATGAACCCGTTGAGTTTTTTGTGATCAATAGTGACGAAGTCAAAGAAACAATTCTGGATTTTATAATGTACAAAGAAATTGATGTACTGACTATGCTTACGTATAAAAGAGGTTTTTTTGAAGGGATTTTCAAACCTAGTTTAACAAAAAAAATAGCTACGAATTTTGATATCCCAATTTTAGCGATTCCTATTGATTGATTCAGTTTTAATTCAATTGAAATCTTGAATTCTATATAGTGCGGCATCGCCATTGCCTTTTAATTTAGCCTTCAAAGTAATCTATTTCGTTATATTTGCAATTCATTAATTGAATTATGGAAATATACAAAGCAAAAAAGATACGCTTTTCAACAGCATTGACAGCAATCAATAAAAAGTACAATAGTATAAGTATTTTAAGACTTCTTTCTATTGTACTTTTTTTGGTTTCTATTTATTACTACATCAAAAACAGCGAAATTATTTTCATAATTGCCGCCATTTTTCTTTTTGGACTATTCGTAGTATTTATGCGCATTCATTCTAAATTAGTTTTCGAAAAACATGTCAATCAAGCCTTACTTGATATTAATGAAAATGAAATTTCCTACCTGGAAAGAAATAAAATCCCTTTTGAAAACGGACAGGAATTCAATGATTTTCACCATCCGTATGCCTATGATTTAGATATTTTTGGCGAGCATTCTTTGTTCCAAAACTTGAATAGAACCGCTACTTTTATTGGTAAAAAAACATTCGCAAACCAGCTTTTATCAATTTTGCCCAATGAAGAGATTCTTAGAAATCATCAAGCGGTAAAAGAATTAACCAAAAAATTAGACTGGCGTCAGGAATTTTTGGCTTTCGCCAAAATAAGCAATGACAATCAATCGAATTATGAGACTCTGCTCAAGTGGTGTACATTTAATAGTACGCCCTTGGCTAAAATGAGTGTTTTCATTTCTTATTTTTCACCACTTCTTTTTCTGGGAGTTTTGATTGCCTATTTAGTAACTTCGACTACTGTTTTTGCTTCCGTTTTATCGTATTTATTTGTATTTAATTTAATTGTTTTGGGTCGGTTTATGAAGCGTATCCAGGCAGAAATTGCTAATTCTACGAATATAGATAAAACCATTCATCAATATAGTTTACTGTTGCAAAAAATAGAAAATGAATCTTTTCAGTCGAAAAAATTAATCGATTTACAGCAAAAATTAATGTTCAAAAAAGAAAATGCCAGCGTGCATTTGAAACAGTTAGCCGGTTTGTTTTCTAATATGGACAGTATCTCAAATTTTGTTACGGCTATCGTATTCAATGGAACGTTCCTTTTTAATTTACATGTTTTAAAATCATTAATTCAATGGAAAAAAGATCATGCCCAAGCTTTAGAAAATTGGTTGGAAGTTATTGGTGAATTCGAAATGTTGAACAGTTTGGCCAATTTTTCGTATAATAATCCGGAGTTTGTATATCCAACATTGAACAGTAATTTCGAAATAGATTTCAAGGATTTAAGCCATCCTTTATTAAATGAAAAAACTAGAGTAGGAAATGACGTGCGTTTTCATCCCGAATCGTTTATGATTTTAACAGGTTCTAATATGTCCGGTAAAAGTACTTTTCTAAGAAGTTTAGGAATCAATATGGTTTTGTCAGGAATAGGTTCGCCGGTTTGTGCTCGTCAGGCTAGTGTACATCCGTTACCCGTTTTAGTTTCCATGCGATTATCTGATTCGTTGTCCGATAGCGAATCGTATTTCTTTGCCGAAATCAAACGCTTAAAGCAGATTATGGACGAATTGGAAAATAGACCGGCATTTGTTTTATTGGACGAAATATTACGTGGTACCAATTCAGATGATAAACGCAACGGAACAATTGAAGTGGTCAAAAAAGTAATTGGTAAGAAAGCCGTTGGAGCTATTGCAACGCACGATATCGAAGTTTGCCTGACAACCAATGAATATCCAAATATATTAACCAACAAATGTTTTGAAGTAGAGATTATCAATGATGAACTCCATTTTGATTACAAACTTCGGGACGGAATTTGTAAAAATAGAAGTGCTACTTTCCTGATGAAGAAAATGGGAGTGATTTAAAAATCCATTTTTCTAAAAAAATATTAAAAAAAATAAAATGAATTAATTTAAATTATTACTTTCATAATTCAAAAGAAAGATAAAATTTATGAAAAAAAATATATGTGTATTTTTGTTATTTGCCTTCACCTCGGCAATTTTTTCTCAGCACAATCAGTTGAATTTGCATAGTAAAGTTATTTACATGGAATACAAAAATTATAAATCATTGAAAAAAAGTGGTAATAAAGTTATAGATTCAATTGGTTTTAATATTGTCAAGAGTGATACTTTAATCATTATTAATGGATATGATGAGAAAGGAGTAAAAGTTTTGTATGAAGAAAAAGATTCTATATTTTTAGAACGCTATAAACAATTAGTTTTCAATAAAAAATATCAAAAAAAAGAAGAGAGATTAAAACCAAGAATGAAAATTTGGAAAGATGAAGTAAAAATTTATTTTGACAAATCAGTTAGCCAATATAATAGTAAAAAGCTTAGTAAATTTATTCATTATCTTGATAACGAAATTGATTCACTAAAAATTACAGTGGTAAAAGATAAAGAAAAATCAAACTATTTAATTTATTCTATAGACGATACCAATGATGTCAATTTAGATATAAGAATTAAAGGGAATGACGGATATTATCTTTTATGGAATAACAAACAAAATATTTATAGTTGCTCATTAAAAATTAACGCGAAAAAAAATCTAAATGAAGAACAGGTATTAACTAATTTGAAAGTTAATTTTATACGATCTTTAGGTTATTTTTATCAAGAACTAGATTATTCAGATTGCAATAGTTACTTTTCAATTTGTAAATCAGATAAAAAAGAATTTGGAACGAAAGATCTTGAAATTCTAAAATATCATTATTCTTATGGAATTTGTAAAGGAACTAATTTAGAAACATTTGAAAAAAATCATAAAGATGCGAAAGAATCAATAAAAAAAGGAAATACAAAGTTTTATTTTATTCATAGTGAATAAGCAAAAAAACCGTCTCGTAATTAATCGAGACGGTTTTTTAAATATAAAAATGGTTTGGTTAATAGCGTATTTTAAATTGAATTAACTGTTCAACATTACTGGCATTACAAGCATCGTTACCGTTTCACCTTCTTCTAATCCATCAACAGGAGTTAGAATTCCGGCTCTGTTTGGCAATGACATTTCAAGCATAATCATATCCGATTGTAAGTTAGTCAACATTTCAGTTAAGAAACGAGAATTATACCCTATTTGCATATCATCACCTTGATAATCACAAGTCAATCTTTCTTCGGCTTTGTTTGAATAGTCAATATCTTCAGCAGAAACATTCAATTCAGCACCTGCTATTTTCAAACGGATCTGGTGTGTAGTTTTATTCGAAAAGATAGCAACACGACGTACAGAACTCAAAAATTGAGAACGGTCAATCATTAATTTATTCGGATTTTCTTTTGGAATTACTGCTTCGTAATTTGGATATTTTCCATCAATCAAACGACACATTAAAACATAATTATCAAAAGAAAAAGTAGCATTCGAATCGTTATATTCAATTTTTACTTCAGCATCCGAAGTACCAAGAATATTTTTTAAGATATTCAAAGGTTTTTTTGGCATGATGAAATCAGCCACCTGAGAGGCGGTTACATCGGTACGCGCATATTTTACTAATTTGTGTGCATCAGTTGCAACAAATGTCAATCCTTGTGGCGAAAACTGAAAAAATACACCAGACATTACCGGACGTAAATCATCGTTTCCGGCCGCAAATATAGTTTTACTTATAGCAGTTGCCAAAACATCAGCAGGAACAAGCGTTACAGATGGGTCGTCTAAGTTAACCGATTTTGGAAATTCATTTCCAGGAGCATAAGCCAAAGCATATTTACCAGAATTAGAACTGATTTCTATCGTACTGTTTTCTTCAACTGTAAAAGTTAAGGGTTGTTCAGGGAACGTTTTAAGGATTTCCAAAAGTAATTTTGCAGGCACAGCAACGCTTCCTTTACTTTCTGAATCAATTCCTAAAGTAGCAGACATGGTTGTCTCTAAATCAGAAGCAGAAACTGTTAGCACATTATGGTCTAAATCAAATAAAAAATTATCTAAAATAGGCAAAGTATTACTGCTGTTGATAACGTTACCTAAAACCTGTAATTGCTTCAATAAGTACGAACTCGATACTATAAATTTCATCTGTTTTGTTTTATTTTTTAAGGTATTTCTCTAAATTCGAAATACGTTACATTTTACAAATATATCGTAAACTATTCTAGTTTCGAAACTTTTTTATTAACATCTATTTGCTGTATTTTCTTTTTCGAAGAAAAGTAAATAAGATCCCAAAAAGTACCAAAATAAGAATTGGAAGCCCGATAGTTAGGATTTGTGTTCGGGTATAGTTTTCATAAACTTTTTCTTTATCCAACAAAGGTAAATCAAGATCTTTGCTTCGAATGTTAATAAGTCCTGTATCATCGAGTAAATAATTCACGCAATTTATCAGGAAATCTTTATTATCATACAAATTTCCAGACCTTTGGTCATAACCCAATTCTACGGGTTGAAAGTTTTTATCCAATTGGTTTTTTATCAAATCTCCATCCGAAATCACAATCATTTTGTTCTCTTTTCCTGTCGTTTGAAATGTTTTTTGTTTAAATGGTAACACTCGATTTTCAAACATAGAACGAAACGAACCTTCCAATAAAACAGAAAGCGGAATCTTTCCTTTGTTCAAGTAATCATTTGGCGAAGTTTCTTCGGCAACACTATTCAGGTTGATCTCTGTTGGAGTTCCTATTTTTTTCGAATATTGAGACGACTCCAACAGAATAGTTTTCTTAATTCCATTTTTCAAAGTATCGATTGGATTCGCAAAATCAAATTTGATTCCACCTAAATTTTTAACTATCGGATGTACACTATTTGGATACACTTGTGGCGCAAACTTCCAGTTGAATTCCTGAAATTGTGTCGCACTTCCTTGTTCTCCAGTGGCTAGTTTTATGGGGCTTCCCTGTTCGTCTTTTACTAAATCATGATTGATTCGGATGCCGTATTTAAAGAACATATCATTTAAATTTAGATCTCTTGGATACGCTAAAGTAGCTCCTGAAGCATTGTACAAACTGTCCATTTCAGCCGTAACTTGGTCAATCAACCATAATGTTTTTCCCCCGTTGATGATAAATTGATCCAAAACTTGTTTCTCCGCATCGGTAAACGTTTCAGTTGGTTTAGCGATAACTGCCAAGTCATATTTTTCTAAAGCTTCTAAACTTCCAATCGGATTTTTGGCAACCGAATCTAAAGTAAAAGGACCAATATGGTAACTTTCGCGCACTTGCAAAAGAAATTTAGCCATCATGATATCTTGCAATTCACCGTTTCCTTTGATAACAGCAATTTTCTTTTGTTTGGCTTTGGTAATTTTATTCAATCCTTCAGCAATTGAATATTCCAAATGCTGAACAGATCCAATGACTTTTTGGGTAGTTGACGCACCCATAATGTTTTTCAACAAGGGGATATTAACTTCTTTATTGTCATAAACGGCTGTGGCCCAAGGAAAAACCATCGCTTGTGATTGCTTTCCTTTGTCGCCAACGGTTATGTTTATTGGCGTAAGCCCCTTTCGATACAAGTCTTTAATATTGTCCATGCTGGTGTCATCATTCTCCAATGGATCTACGAATTCAAAAATAATATTGGAGTTATAGGCCTGAAATTCTTCCAGTAATTGTTTCGTTTCTTGTTGTAAACGCTTGAATTCAGCCGGTAAATCACCTTGCATATATACTTTTATAGACAACGGATTTTGGACTTGCTTTACGATAGTCAAAGAAGTAGGAGAAAGAGTATATCTGTTGTCTTTTGTTAAATCAAAACGATGAAAAAAGGAATTTCCTATGACATTCGCAAGAACTACAAGGACAAGGACAATCAATACTGATTTTAGGTTGTTTTTCTTAGAAGTAGTCATTACGATTTGAAAGATTTTAGATTATAAACAGTAAATGAAAGAAAGACAACGGTTATACTGGTAAAATAAAGAATATCTCTGGTATCTAATACGCCTCGGCTCATGCTTTTGAAATGATCTTGCATTCCTAATGACGCGATTATGGAAGATACATTTGGAACAACAGCAGCTAACCCTTCAAACCCAAAATAGAAGAAAAAACATAAAAATACGGCAATAATAAATGCCACAATCTGGTTATCCGACAATGTTGAAGTGAATATCCCAATGGCAGAATAGGCTGCAATTAAGAATAATAATCCAAAATAAGAACCAATTGTGCTTCCCATATCAATATTGCCTTCCGGCATTCCTAAACTCGAAATAACGGCTACATAGATGAAGGTTGGAATAATTGCCATGACAATTAAAAGTAAAGCACCAAGAAATTTTCCGTTTACAATTTGCCAAATACTCAATGGCTTCGTCAGCAATAATTCTATTGTTCCTTGTTTTTTTTCATCCGAAAAACTACGCATGGTTACTGCAGGAATCAAGAATATCAAAATCCATGGCGCTAAGGTAAAAAACGGAGTCAAATCAGCAAATCCGGTATTCAAAATATTATAATCTCCTTCGAAAACCCAAAGAAACAATCCATTAATAATTAAAAAAATGGCAATAACTAAGTAGCCGATGGGCGAACCGAAAAAGGATTTTATCTCTCGTAAAACTATTGATTTCATGTTTTATTTTTTGTTTAAAGTTTAAAGTTTTTTTAGTTTAACGTTGCTCAACTTTAAACTAAAAAACTTTAAACCAAAGTAACTAATTTATCCACGCTCCACGCTTCTGGTTTGTCGTTGAATAATTTCTTGGTGAATGTCCAAACATCGTAAAAAAGTTCGGAATTTCGGTAATTTTCTAAATCGGCTTCGGTTTCCCAATAACTATAGGTAAAGAAAATGCTTTTGTTGTTTTTGTCCTGATACAATTCTAAGAAACGATTACCGGGCGCATTTCGTATTTTATCTTTCATTAATTCAAAATTTTCTAAAAAAGCAGGAATATTTTCCTCGTGAAAACTCAATTTTACTATTCGTACAAACATTTGGATTTATGATTTTAGATTAAAGATTTTAGATTTTTAAACTGATTACTGAACACTGCTATCTGAATACTATATTTATTATATCTCTATAATTCAATCCCAATAAGCTATTCGCTGAACCTACTTTAGAAGGATTGCTTCTGAAAATTGCAATTTCAAGAAAACCGGCTTCATTGAAAATGGCTAATTTTTCTCCTTCATATGATTTGATCGGATATTTATCGGAACTGGCAATTGCGGAATAATTGGGCAAAATTGTTTTAATATTTTTAGTTTTCAAAACAATTTCATACGCCCTTCCTTTGGCGACTTCAATAAAATATTTTTTAGTGATATTTGTAATTACATTCCCAAAATGATCAATGTAAATCACATGACCTTTTAATGAATTCCCATCATCCGAAATAGTGGCTTGCAGATTTGTAACTTGCTTAATAGTGTGTATTTCTTTACCAATGACGTTCATCAAACCCCCTTTGGCTAAATGGCAGGCTACTTTTACAAACACATCAAGATCAGCCGCATCACTCGGTAAACGATCATGAATATTGATTGCCACCATTTTTTGCGGAACAATTTTTTGCGAAAGCATGCTTAAAATACCATTATCAGCAGCAATAAAATAATGATCATTCCATTGCATCACAATATGTTGGTTTTCCTTATTGGCTTCTATATCCACACCTATGAGATGAACCGTGCCTTTTGGAAAGCTAGCATATGAGGCACTAATTGCATAACTAGCTTCTAACGTGTTAAATGGATCAATATCATGTGAAATATCAATAATTACAGCTTCGGAATACTCAGACAAAATTTTCCCTTTCAGCGCACCTACAAAGTGGTCTTTCAAGCCATAATCGGTAGTTAGGGTAATTATTGACATAAATTTGTTTATAACTATTGGTGTTTTGTAAACCTAATTTTCATTAAATTTGAGAAACGCAAAGCTAATAATAGTAAATTCAAAAAAGCAAAAAACAAAAGACAAATTCAAATTAATACTACAATTATTCGCATTGATAACAAATTTATTGATTTACTTAATTTAATTTAAAAACTACCTCATTTGAACGAAAGAATAATCGAGCTCATAGACATCGCTCCAACAGACTTTTGGGGCGCTCAAGACACTCATCTTGAAACAATTAAAAAATATTATCCAAAATTAAAGATTGTCGCCCGGGGAACAACCTTAAAAGCTTTTGGTGAAAAAGAAGTTTTAGACGACTTTGAAAAACGTTTTCAACGATTAATGGTGCACTTTTCAAGATACAATAACATTGATAATAATGTAATCGAGCGTGTTATTCGTGGTGATGTTCAGGAAGACAAAAAATTTCAAGGACAGGATAAAATTTTAGTGCATGGTGTAGGTGGTAAAATCATCAAACCTATGACTCCCAATCAGCAATTGTTGGTGGATACCATGGAAAAAAATGATATGGTTTTTGCAGTAGGACCTGCCGGTACAGGAAAAACGTACACCGGAGTTGCTATGGCAGTGAAAGCGCTAAAAGAAAAGCAAGTCAAACGCATTATATTGACAAGACCAGCGGTAGAGGCAGGGGAGAACCTTGGTTTTCTTCCAGGAGATATGAAGGAAAAACTAGATCCATATATGCAACCACTTTACGATGCTTTACGCGATATGTTACCCAACGAAAAACTGGAAGATTATATTTTAAAGGGAATTATCCAGATAGCACCATTGGCATTTATGCGTGGTAGAACATTGGATAATGCTTTTGTGATTTTGGATGAAGCCCAAAACACAACGCATTCTCAAATGAAAATGTTCCTAACCCGTATGGGAAAAAGTGCTAAATTCATGATTACTGGAGACCCAGGTCAGGTCGATTTACCCCGAAGAACCATATCCGGACTCAAAGAAGCCTTATTGGTTTTAAAAGACGTTGAGGGAATCGGAATCATTTATCTGGATGATAAAGACATTGTGAGACACCGATTAGTTAAAAAAGTAATTGATGCCTACAAAATGATTGAGAATAATGATTAAAACAAAAGGAGGCTTTGTGAAAAAGCCTCCTTTTGTAATTTTTTTTATTAATCCTGAAACATAGCACTCCAATTCTTGAATTCTATATCAGAAAGTGTGTACTGATTTAAACTTTCAATAAAAGCTTGATAAGCGGTATTGAACAATGATTTTAGTTTGCAATCGTGTGATTGAAAGATGCAAGGTTTTGAATCGCAGTTGACGATGGGCGTATCGTCTTGTTCTAATAGGTGAATCAAATCGCCTAATCGAATTTCTCTTGCTTTTTCAGAAATCACTATTCCGCCATTTTTTCCTCTTTTGGTGAGAATTAATTGATTTGCCGATAAAAATTGAACCACTTTTATAAGATGGTTTCGCGAGATTTTAAATGTAGTCGCTAAATCATCTAGAGAACTTTGTGGAGTATCTTTTTTTTGATTTAGATACATCAAAACGCGCATACTAAAATCGGTAAAGTGATTCAATTTCATATTAAAATTTACTAATTAAGGCTTAATAATTGAGGGCCAAATTCTTCATACAGAATATTTTCTCTATTTACGCCAAGTGCAACCAAAGATTGATATTGAACTTTTATAAAAATAGCCGGTCCGCAAATATAATATTTTGCATCCTCAATAAGGATTTCTTCTTTTATTTGCTGCAAATCAATTCTTCCTTCGATAGCATTTGTTTCTGATTCGGGCAAAGTTTCATAAAAAACGAAAGAAGTTAACCACTCATTTTCGTTGTTTAATTCCTCGATAGTATCTTTAAACGCGTGAACATTTTCATTGCGACAACTGTGAATCCAAACTGTTTTATTTTTTTGAAGTGAATTTTTATTGGTTTCAACCATACTCATCATAGGAGTAAGTCCAACACCTCCACTAACCAGTACTAAAGGATTTTTTGCGTCTGGATCTGCAAAAAACACCCCCGCTGGTGCACTAGCTTCGATACTGTCACCTTCCTTTTTGTTATGTAAAGCATTGGAAACAATACCATCGGGAGATGTGTTTTGACTAATTTCTTTTTTTACTGAAATTCTATAATATTCATTATTAGAATAAGACGACAGACTATATTGTCTAGGCTGTTTATGACCTAATTCTGGAATATACGTACTCACAGATATATATTGACCCGGATAGAAATCAGCAATTTCTTTGTTGTCTTCCGGTTTAAGGTAAAATGAATTAATTTCGTCGCTTTCTTTTACAATTTTAGAGATTATGAAGTTTCTCCAGCCATTCCATCCTCCTTTTTTATTAATTGTTTTTTGGTACATTTCAGCTTCAATACTAATCATTATCTGAGCCAATTCATTGTAAGCACAGGTCCAGGCTTCAATTAATTCTACTGTTGCGAGATCACCTAAGACTTCTTTTATCGATCCGATTAAATGGTTTCCAACAATATCATATTGCTCTGGTTGAATATTTAAACTTACATGTTTATTTCCAATTGATTTTAACGTATTGATCAAAACAGTAGGATTTTCTATGTTTTCAGCATAAGCAAGTACAGCTCCACTTAAAGCATTTTGTTGTTTTCCACTAGCTTGATTTGCCATATTAAAAATGTTTTTCAACTCTGGATTATTGGATAGCATTCTTTGGTAAAAATAGGTTATCAAATCATTTCCATTTGTTCTTAAAATTGGCACAGTTGCTTTTATTAATTCTTTTTGACTTGCATTCATGGTATTGAAATTTATTTTTTACAAAGATAGCAATCATTTTCTATTTGTTGTATTTAAAATACAACAAATAAATAGCTATATTTATCAAAATATCGTCAAGAAAGGTTAACCTAAACTTTTTATAAATTTTTGCGTTTCTCTTTAAAATTGAATAAATTTGGAAATATTAAAAATGACAGTGAAAACCGAAAGATGCTACAAGAAAAAATAAAAGTCGTAATAAGCGATTTAGACGGAACGTTACTAAACTCAGATCACAAAATATCCCAATACACCAAAACTGTTTTTCAAGAACTCCATAATCAAAATTACCTAATAATTATAGCAACTGGTCGTCATCATCTGGATGCAATGCCTATTGTAGCAGGATTGGATGTTCCTGTTTATTTAGTCACTTCAAATGGAGCACGGATACATTCTCCTGAAAAAGAGCTGATTTTTTCTTATAATATGGAAAGTGAGGCCGTTAAATCCGTCTTGTCTTTAGATATTGATCCTGAAATTACAACCGTATTATTCAGAGAAAATGTTTGGCAAACGAACAAGCACAATGAAAAATTAAATGAGTTTCAACCAGAAGTAAATTATCATCCAGAACTCGTTGATTTTGAAAACTTAGAGGATTTGAGTGCTATAAAAGTATTTTTTACGCACGATCGACATTCAAAATTAATCGAATTAAGAGATCAAATTTTAGAAAATCATACCGGACTTTTTAGCCATGCTTTTAGTCTTCCGCTTTGCCTGGAATTTATGGACAAATCTGTAGATAAAAGTGTTGCGATTGCCAGAATTTTGGAACTGGAAAATTTTGTTTTTCAGCAAGCACTATCTTTTGGTGATGGCTACAATGATGAAAAGATGCTTAATTCTTCCGGTAAAGGTTTAGTGATGGGGAATGCACCTGATAGTTTGAAAAATAAATTATCTCATTTAAAGGTAATTTTAACTAATGATAATGACGGAGTCGCCAAATATATAGCGCAGGAATTATTGAATAATTAATGTTTTTAACTAACCATATTTTCCCATTTTCAAAAAAAACTAAAACCAAATGAACAAAAAAATAATCTTCGTTATCTGTATCTTATTTTTCATAACAATTCAAAGTCAAACGTTAAAACTGGAAGAAATCATGAAAGGAAATACTTTCATAGGTGTGCAACCTGAAAATGAAAGATGGTCTTTAGATGGTCAGAAAGTGTATTTTGATTGGAATCCAAACAATGAGTTGGGCACAAGTACTTATTTTTGGAAAAATGGATTAACAAAACCAGAATTAGCTTCTGCAAATGAATCTGCTTTTTCAAAACTAGATTTTAAAAAAACAACTAATCCAGATTTATATTATTACATCGATAAGGGAAGATTATTTTCGTATGCTGTAAAAAGTAAAATCTCGAAAAAACTGTACCAACAAAGCAGTCCGATTGCTAATTTGCAAATGGGTTCTGTACCAGGAGTGCTTTATTTCAGGCAAAATGAAAATCTTTTTCAGTTCAATACGAATGAAGGTTCTATCATTCAAATCACAAACTTTCGTAAAGGAAAATCAGATGAGAAAACCACTGAAAAAGAGTCTTTTTTGAAAAGCCAACAAGCAGAATTATTCCAATTTGTCAGAGATCAGGAAGCACTGAAAAAATGGAATTTGGCAAAATCAAAAACTACAAAATCTGATTTTCCAAAGCCATATTATTATGAAAAAAATACCTTTGGAAGCTTAAAAGTGGATCCAAAAGGAAACTTTGCCACCTTCAGATTAATAGAAGATTCAGAACGTAAAAGTGAAAAAATGGAACTTTTCATAACTGCTGATGGCTACAACCAAATTGAAGATACAAAGGAGAAAGTTTCTGTAGATAATTTGTTGGCAACTAAATTTGGAGTCTATAACATTGCTAAAGATTCTGTTTATTTCGTAAATTTTTCAACATTAAGTCATATTCAGGATGTTCCTAAGTATTTTGAATGGTATGAAAAATCAAAAACAACAGAAAAAAAGAATAAACTGATTGTAGTTCAGGAACCTATTTACAATGAAAATGGCTCTTACGCTATTTCCGAAATAAGAAGTCAGGACAACAAAGACCGATGGATTGTAAGTTTGAATTTAGAGCAAGGAACTTTTCAGGAATTAGACCATCAGCATGACGAATCTTGGATTGGCGGGCCCGGAATTCCTTCTAATTCGTATGGAAGAGGAACGCTGGGATTTTTGGGAGACAATGAAACTGCTTATTTTCAATCCGAAGAAACTGGTTATTCGCATTTGTACAGCTATAATTTAAAATCAAAAAAGAAAACACAATTGACCAAAGGAAATTGGGAAGTGCGCAACGTGAGTTTAGCAAAAGATAAAAAGTCTTTTTATTTAACCACAACGACTACGCATCCAGGAAACAGAAATTTCTATAAATTAGAAGTTAGAAATCCGGTTTTACAACCAATTTTAACCAAAGATGGTGCTCATGAAGTGAGTTTGTCTCCAGACGAAAGTACATTATTAGTTCGTTATTCGTATAAAAATAAACCTTGGGAATTGTATGTAGCGCCTAATAAAAAGAATACAAACTTAAATCAGATTACGGCTTCAACATCGGAAAGTTTCAAAGGATATTCTTGGCGTGAACCGGAAGTGATTACTTTCAAAGCGCAGGATGGAACTCCCGTAAATGCGAGATTGTATAAGCCGCAAACTGCCAATGCGAATAAAGCAGCTGTCTTGTTTGTTCATGGTGCCGGTTATTTGCAAAACGCGCATAACTATTGGAGTACCTACCACAGAGAATACATGTTTCATAATTTATTGGTCGATTTAGGCTATACTGTTTTAGATATTGATTATAGAGGCAGCGATGGATATGGGCGTGATTTTAGAACAGGAATTTACCGTTTTATGGGCGGGAAGGACTTAACAGATCAAATTGACGGAAAGAAATACCTAGTTGAAAATCATGGAATCGATGCGACAAGAGTTGGGATTTATGGCGGTTCTTACGGCGGTTTCATCACGTTGATGGGAATGTTGACGACGCCTAAAGAGTTTGCTTCTGGAGCTGCATTGCGTTCCGTTACAGATTGGGCGCATTACAATCATGGTTATACTGGAAATATTCTTAATTTTCCAGAAACGGATCCGGATGCTTACAAAAAAAGTTCTCCAATCTATTTTGCAGATAATTTAGAAGGCGATTTATTGATGCTTCACGGAATGGTAGATGATAATGTAGAGTACAAAGATATTGTTCGTTTGTCTCAGCGTTTTATCGAATTAGGGAAGAAAAAATGGAGTTTATCCAGTTTTCCAGTGGAGGCACATGGTTTTAAAGAAACCTATTCTTGGGTTGACGAATACGGCCGAATCTTAAACTTATTCAACGATACGTTGCTTAAAAAATAATTTTAGAGATAAAAGTGAAATTTATGAGTTCGCTTCTTTGCAAAACTCTATGAAATAGTTTTAAATTTGCAAGAACAAAAACACACACAACTAGTATAATGAGCAACACCATCACAACTACTGATTTTAATTTTCCAAACCAGCAATCTGTTTACCGCGGTAAAGTAAGAGAAGTATATAATATCAATGATGAACTTTTGGTAATGGTAGCTACGGATCGGCTTTCGGCTTTTGATGTAGTTTTGCCAAAAGGAATTCCATATAAAGGTCAGATTCTAAACCAAATTGCTACTAAATTCATGGAGCTGACGCAGGATATTGTTCCTAACTGGTTGATTGCAACTCCTGATCCTAATGTGGCGGTAGGGCATTTATGCGTCCCTTTTAAAGTAGAAATGGTCATTCGGGGCTATCTTTCTGGTCATGCTGCCAGAGAATATGCTCTTGGAAAAAGAGAAATTTGCGGAGTTTCAATGCCTGACTATTTGAAAGAAAATGATAAATTCCCAGAACCTATTATTACTCCGACTACCAAAGCGGATAATGGCGAACATGACGCTGATATTTCTCGTGAGGATATTTTATCGAAAGGAATTGTTTCTGAAGAAGATTATGTGGTTTTAGAGAAATTCACGAGAGATTTGTTTCAAAGGGGAACTGAAATTGCAGCCAGTCGTGGTTTGATTTTGGTTGACACCAAATATGAATTTGGAAAAACCAAAGAAGGGGTAATTGTCTTGATTGACGAAATTCATACGCCGGATTCTTCTCGTTATTTTTATGCTGAAGGATATCAGGAACGCCAAAACAACGGTGAGGAACAAAAACAATTATCGAAAGAGTTTGTTCGTCGTTGGTTAATCGAAAATGGTTTTCAAGGATTAGAAGGACAACAAATTCCTGATATGACGGACGAATACATTCAAACAGTTTCTGAAAGATATATTGAATTGTATGAAAATATCCTAGGAGAGAAATTTGTAAAAGCAGACATCAGTACTATAGACGAAAGAATCGAGAAAAATGTTTTGGAATATCTAGCCAATAGATAATTGTTTTTTTAAAAGATAAATGCAAAACCGCAATTCATAATTATGAATTGCGGTTTTTAGCCCCGATAAAAGTGGAAATTCTTTTCCTTTTTGCTGCCAAAAAGGAAAAGATTACTTCACTATACTTTTATTTTTATTTGAGTTCAGTGAATTTCATTTAAAACGGATAGCGGGATTAGCTCCTAAAACTATTTAAAATAAGAGAATGTTTCTTCGTTTTCTAACTTCAATAGGGTTTCATAAATTAATTTAATTACATTTTCAACATCGTCACGATGCACCATTTCAACCGTGGTGTGCATATATCGCAACGGCAACGATATTAATGCAGAAGCTACGCCGCCATTACTATACGCAAAAGCATCGGTATCAGTACCCGTAACACGAGATGAAGCTAATCTTTGGAACGGAATTTCGTTTGCCATGGCGGTTTCTAAAATTAATTCTCTCAAATTATTTTGAACAGCAGGAGCGTAAGTAACTACAGGACCTTTACCAATTTTTGTATCTCCTTCAATTTTCTTTTCAATCATTGGAGTAGTAGAGTCATGACAAACATCGGTTACGATCGCTACGTTTGGTTTGATGGTTTTGGTAATCATTTCGGCACCGCGAAGCCCTACTTCTTCCTGAACTGAATTCGTAATATACAATCCAAAAGGAAGTTTTATTTTGTTTTCGTGCAGCAAACGAGCCACTTCGGCAATCATAAACCCACCCATACGGTTATCAATGGCGCGACAAACAAATTTATTTTCGTTCAAAATCATGAATTCATCAGGATAGGTAATCACGCAGCCTACATGAACGCCCATTTTATCTACTTGCTCCTTTGTTTCACAGCCGATGTCAATAAATAGATTGTCTACTTTAACCACTTCTTCTTTTCCTCGATTGCGGGTATGAATCGCTGGCCAGCCAAAAACACCTTTTACAATTCCTGTTTTAGTATGAATATTGACGCGTTTTGAAGGGGCTATTTGGTGATCGGAACCACCATTTCTGATCACGTAGATTAATCCATCGTCTGTAATGTAATTTACGTACCATGAAATTTCATCCGCATGACCTTCAATTACTACTTTATAAGGTGCATCAGGATTTATAATTCCTACCGCTGTGCCGTAAGTATCTGTTATAAAAGTATCAACGTAAGGTTTTAAATAATCCATCCATAATTTTTGTCCACCACTTTCATAACCGGTAGGCGAGGCATTATTAAGATAGTTTTCTAAAAACTCAAGTGACGACTTGTTTAATATTGATTTTGTGCTCATAAAATTATTTTTTTGCTAAATTATAAATTTGGCATTACAGTTGCGTATATAATGTATAATTTTGGCAATTAAACTTTCCTAATATGAAGCTAATTAAATTTTTGTTGTTTTTTCTATTGATAACTTTGTCTGTTAATGCACAGGTAATACCGCAGGATACTACAAAAATAGGGCATGAGTTAGAAGATGACGAATTGATTCTTAATGACACCATTCAATTACCAGAAATAATAATTTATAAGGGAAAAATGGATCCTGAAGCAAGAAAGCAATTTTTATTACTTCAAAGTCGGGTTTATAAAACGTATCCTTATGCAAAATTAGCTTCGGAGCGATTGACGATTCTTAATAAAGGAATGGCAAACCTTAAAACAAATAAGGAGAAAAAAAAATACTTTAAGATAGTAGAAAGTTATTTGAGTGAGGAGTTCGAAGCTAAACTTAAAAAGCTATCTCGTAAACAAGGTCAAATATTGGTAAAGTTAATTCACCGTCAAACAGGCACTACCACTTATGAGTTAGTAAAAAACCTTAAAAGTGGCTGGAAAGCTTTTTGGTCCAATACTGCAGCAAGCATGTTTGACATTAATCTAAAAACAAAATACGAACCCTACTATGTCAACGAGGATTATTTAATAGAAACTATACTAGTACGAGGATTTGATTCAGGAAGATTACAAAATCAAACTCCGGCACAGCCTATTAATTATGACAGCTTGAACGATGCTTGGGTTAGCAGGGCAATTAAATAATACCATCGTTTTCTGTTCCTATTTCTATAAAGATAATGTTGCAGCATAATTAGAAGTGTAGGAGCTACTTTGATAATTTTTTTTATAAATCAGTAATAATAAATTCACTTCTTCTGTTAAGTTGATGCTCCTCCTCAGTGCACTCTAGATCGTCTACACATTTGTTTACCAGTTGGGTTTCACCATATCCTTTTCCAATTAATCTGCTTGTATGTACTCCATTTTTTATCAGCCAGTTAATAGTAGATTTAGCTCTTCTGTCAGATAACGCTTCATTGTATTTGAACGTTTGTCTGCTATCTGTATGAGAACGAATATCAAGCTTCATCGTTGGGTTTTGATTTAAAACATCTAATATTTTTTCTAAATCAAAAGCTGCCTCTTGCCTGATATTTGATTTATCCAGATCAAAATAAATCATTTTTATATTAAAACATTTTCCTAAATCATCCCCTATGGTTACTTTGCACTTTGCATCTTCTAATGCGATTGGTACGTATGTCTTTCCATTTTCATCAGCTATTGTAATCTTTTGTTCTTTTGCAGTATATTCAGGTTTTTGAGCCCTTACGTAATATGTTTTACCACATTCAATAGGAAAAAAATAATTAGCTTTATCATCTGAAAGGGTTGTATTTACAATGTTAAAATGATTGTCAAATAGAGTAATTTTAGTGTTCGGAAGGAATTCTTTTGTAGCAATATCAGTGATCTCACCATATAATAACTGTTGGCAAATAATTTTTTTCAGTTCTGAAAATTTATAAATATCATCATATCCTAAACCACCATCTCTATTGGAAGAAAAAAAACCTTTTCTTGATTTTGTATCAATTAGGTAGGCAAAATCATCTTTTGGAGAATTAATATCTGCCCCCACATTTTGTACCTCACCAAAAGTTCCATTGGGATTTATAGCGGCAACAAAAACATCTAAACCTCCTAAGCCAGGATGGCCGTCTGATGCAAAATATATTTCGTTCTCATCATTTACAAACGGAAATGTTTCTCTACCTTCAGTATTTATCACAGCACCTAAATTCTCTGGAGTGCCAAAGCTTTTGTCATTGTGTATTATTACTTTAAATAAATCAGATTGACCTATAGTTCCGGGCATATCCGAGACAAAATATAATGTTTTCTCATCTGGACTTAGTGTAGGATGAGCCGTACTGTAATTATCATTATTAAAAGGAAGTTCGGTTATATTAGACCATTTGTCATTTTCTAAAGTGGCTTTATATATTTTTATTAAAGTAATTTTATTAGCATCTTTTCCTTTTTTTCCATCAAGATAGTTGTTACGGGTGAAGTACATGGTTTTTCCATCTTTTGTGAAAGCAGGAGTAGACTCGTTAAATTTAGAATTTATATGGGTATCGAACTGGAGAGGGTTTCCCGGATTCCTATTTTCCCCTAAATTGGCAGTATATAAATTGGTAAAATATTGATTTGTCCATTTATGTTTTCTTTGGCCTACACTTCCGGTGTCCCTTGCCGATGCAAATACGATTTCATTTGCATGAAATGCAGTACCGTAATCGGAATATATAGAATTTATTCCAGCATCCTCGATTTTATATCTTCCGGAATTTGCTTTGATTGCGTCAAGATAATTTACATTTTTCATAAAAATCTTGCCGCGACTATCGTTTCCAGATTTTTGATTGAATAGTTCTAATAGATCATTGGCTTTGTGATTTTGACCAATGGATCTCAAGCACTGTGCATAACGAAAATAATATTCAGGTTCTAAATCGATAGTATTCATTGCAAATAACTCTCCATACCATCTGGCTGCTTTTTCTAACTCTGCATTAAAGTAATAAGAATTTCCTAATTTCTTAAACATATCAGCCGATTTGTATTTTTTTTCGGCTACTTTTTCGTAGGTTTTTATGGCATCAATGTAGGCATAGTTGTCATATTTTTTGTCGGCTACAGTAACTTCCCCTTTTTGTGAGTATCCATGAATAGATAAAGCAGTTATTACAATTGTATAAAGGAGTATATTATTTTTCATACTAATTTTTTTAGAAGAATCTTGGAGTTATAATTTTACCATTATTTTTAAAGATTTCATAGCGCAAGAAAAATTCATGCGAGCCAGAATTATAGTTGTTTAATCGAGTGGTTTCCCTGTCATACCCATATCCTATATACATTCCGTCAGAAATTTGGAAACCAACCATAGCACTAAGTGCAGCACTCCATCTGTAGGCAATACCAACGACAAATTTCTCGTTAAACATAAAGTTTCCTGAAATATCGACTTGAAGAGGAGCACCTTCAATAAATTTTGACAGAACCGCGGGTTTAAATTTTATGGTTCTATTTAAATCAAATATATATCCTGCAATTAAATAATAATTTATTTTTTCTTTGAATATGGCAACTTCATTATTATCATAGCGGTCTGATTCGATAAAGTTAGGAATAGAAAAACCTACATACGCTTTATCCGAATGTAAATAAACACCTGTACCAATATTTGGAGAAAACTTATTATCAATATTTTGTATACTTTGGTCTACAGGATAAGCATCTACAGGATTTAATTTAGATATATCCAAATTGAATAAATTTGCGGTACCTTTTATGCCAAAAGAAAGTTTAAATGTTTCTGAGGTTTGTATGGTATATGAAAAATCGGCAGAAATAGTATTTTCATTGGTGGGACCAATTTTATCATTGATAAAAGAAATTCCTAAACCTAGATTATTATTATTTAGCGGTGTATTAATCGAAGCTACATTTGTTACAGGAGCACCATCTAAACCCACCCACTGCGTGCGGTGCATAGCAAAAATACTTAATGCTCCTCTAGATCCTGCATAGGCCGGATTGATATTGATTGTGTTGTACATATATTGTGTAAATTGAGCATCTTGTTGTGCATAACTTGTAAATGCTGTAAACATCAATAGGATTAAAAATATTTTTGTTTTCATAGTTGCTTTTTTATTTTGTTTGAACTAATTATTTAAAAAAGGTTCAAAAGGGTATTTAGGATAATGTCAATTCTATTTTTGTTAAAGAATAGTGCTAATTCATTTTTAAAACCGAAGGACAAAAAAGAATCCTCCGATTTTTAAATTAATTCAAGATTATTTACTAAGGTATAAATACCCGTCTAATTTTTTGATTTCCACTTTGCCATTCCCATTAATAGCACTGTAATTTAAGATGTAAAAATAAGTACCGGTAGGTAATCCAGAAGATTGACTAATAGTTGTTCTTCCACGAGATATACCTTCAAAATTATTAGTTTGATTATTATAGTTTTTTGTTTCAAAAACTAATACACCCCAACGGTTATATATTTCAACCGTATTCTCTTGGTAGCAAGTTGTGTTTTCAATATTATCGATTACAAATACTTCGTTTATACCATCTCCGTTTGGCGAAAAAGCATTATGGACTTTTATGTTTCCACATCCTAAAACGATACAATCATCGTTAATATTCACTGTTAACTGGATGCTTTTTGGACACATTTCGTCATTAATTCGATACTCAAAAACTTTGTTTCCTAAAGTCAAACCAAAAGGCGATAAGATATTTCCTTGCAATGCGCCAGTATTATCAACATCTGTCCAAGTTCCATTTATTAGAGTTCCCTCGGGTAACAAATTAAAGATATTGATTGTTGAAGAGTCACCATTACACGCAGAGCTTACAATTGGTGTGGCGTTATTTGATGCTGTTACATTCACAATTTGAGTAAATTTAGAAACATTCCCGCAAGAATCAGAAACAGACCACTCTCTGAAAATTGAGTAGGGGTTAAGTGAGCTGTTAGTAATTTTTTCAGTAAATAGTGCGGGGGAAACAGTTGAACAATTATCTGTAAATATAAGTTCCGGTTTCAAAGGAATAACATCACAATTTACATTAATATTAGATGCAAACTCAGTTGTTGTGGTTGGGCCGTTAGTATCTTGTACACTGATCCTTTGAGAAGCAGTAGTTGCATTTCCTGCTAAATCAGTAGCGGTCCATGTCCTTGTTATCGTATAGGAACCAATACAGCTTCCTTGAACCGTTGCGTCAACAAATGTTAGTGTAACAGAACTACAGGTATCAGTAGCTGTTGCTTGAGCAAAATCAGGAGTAGTACTACATAGTATCGTTGATGGCACTGGTAATGATGCAAAGACAGGCGCAGTACTATCTTTAATGATTATTGTTATTACAGCAGTATCACAGTTTTCAGTGTTTGATTTTTCGCATATTTGATACGTTAAAACGTACGTTCCAGGAATTGTTCCGTTTAATATATTGATGTTTCCAAGGTTATCCAATTGAATGTTTGAATTTAGTCCAGAAACCAAAGAGATGTTTACCGCTGAAGCCACTACCGGGTTTCCGTTTATTGAATCATTTATTAAAACACTTCCTAACAATCCTACTGAAGTACAATTTTCGATTGAAAAAACATCATCATTAGCGACGATAGCAGGAGCGGTAACGCTAACGGTAACGGTGGCAGTATCACAATTGTTTGGATTTAGTATTTCACAGATTTGGTACACCAATGTATAGTTACCAGCAGGCGTACCCGGAGCCACAATCACATCAGTACCAGAAAG